>JAXMKZ010000051.1 GCA_034370385.1 Coriobacteriia bacterium | reverse complement strand
CTGTATCCAGGCGGACTTCGTACCGACCTTGGCGCGTGCGGTGTCGTACTCACGGCGCTGGGGGCTTCCCGTCACACCCCAGGGCGGAGAGGCGAGGCTCGCTCCGTCGACACCGTTCTCGAAGCCTGAGTCGACAAGGGTAGCCGGGCTGGCAGCGAACGCAGATGCTGCAAGCACCCCGGCAGCCGCCAAGACAAGCGTCGCCAGAAGGAATAGACGTTTCATGATGCGCTCCTCGCATTCGACGGACATCTGCCCCGGCAGGCAGAGTTCATACACGTCCGTCGGATTGCGAAGCTGCAGACATACTGGGTTGGTTGGACGCTGCAAGCGAAGCAAATAACCGTCCGGACAAGTCCTGTGTTCGGCCGGTTGCACCACTGGCTCGCCGCCACCCAGGTGCCCAGATCACGGGGTGGCGGGTCATAGCTTCCGATCATTCGTCGCGAACCCGGGCCGGAGCGCCCCCTCCACCGATGAACGCGACTTAAGAGCAATGATGAACGCTGGGTTGCGACCGAGTCAATAGTGATACCCGTCACACTTCTTCAGGTTTCGGAGCTCCTTACATGCCCTCTGAGCTGCGGCGATACCCTCACCCGTATCCGCATCGCGTTGGTCGCGGCGCGCCTACTCGGCGCCCTCGGCGATCACGCGGCGGCCCGCGCCCAACCTGTCCACACGCAGCAGGTTCGTGGCCTCTCCCTGATAGGCGTTGCCCTCGACGTAGTAGAGATGGGTGCCACCGCTGCTCCAGTACCGCGCGTAGCTGTCGCGGCGCGCACTGAGCGGACGCACCTCGCGCGTCCGAAGATCCACGATGGCAACCCGGGAGTAGCGATCATCACCGACCGCCAGCGCCGCCAGCCGGGATCCGTCGGGCGACAACCACAACGATCCCCAGCTGACACGCGGAGCATCTGCGGGTGGACCCGCTATTCGCACCTCGCCTTGCCCGTCGAGTCCGGTGCTCACCAGGGCCGTCGAACCGTCGGCGTTGAGCACCGACACATAGAGCGCGCTGTCACCTGCAGCGACCGCGACCGGCACGCCACTCGGAGCGGGCATCGCCATGAACCTCCCGCCGTCCCGGGAGACGCGCACCACGCCGTCGGCAGAGTCCACGACGGCAACGACGCGGCCATCGGGCGACACGGACGGGCATCCCCCGCGCGTCACGCGCACGGCAGCGCCACCATCCCGATCCGTCCGCCAGACGTCGCGTCCCTCGGCGGTTGCGCGTGTGAAGTAGAGCGCCTTCGAGTCCGGTGTCCAGGCGAGACACCCTCCGATGCCGGCATCGTCGCCGAGCGCTGCGCCGACCTTCATGACAGCGCCGTCGGAAGTTCTCACAAGCTGGAGACGTCCCGAGTCAACGTGCGCGAGCACGTCCCCGTCCGGAGACAGCTCATAGGGACCCTCAGGCGAAGACACGAGGCGCTTCTCGCCGGAACCGTCCGACTTGGCCAGGAACAGGGCTCCATCTCGGCGATAGACGATTCGCTCCGATGTCACGGGGTCGGGCTGGACGGGTGCGGGCCTCGGAGCACCGGTGGTGGTCGCGGGCGCTGCCGGGGTCGGTGTCGAGGACGGGTCCGGCGGCGCGCTCGTCTCGACAGCCCCCTCGATGCCGGGCGCTGGGCGCGCGGCGTCATCGGACTGCTGCCCCGACAGCATCATCCACACCACGGCCACCGTCGCGACGGCAACGCCGATGAGGGCGGCCACCGCAAGCAGCCGACGTCGCGTTCCATCAGGGACCTGTGCCACACGCCCCTCCCCGCTTGGTTGCTGCGCTACAGCGCCTCGATGAGCGCGTCGGCGTAAGCCTGCGTACCCACGCAGCCATCGGTGCTGCCGGTGTTCGAGCGCTTGACGTCGTAGGTGACCTTCTCGCCTTTGCCGATGACGGTGCGAACCGCCTCCAGCACACGGTCGGCCGCTTCGACCTCGCCGAGGTGCTTGAGCATCAGCATCGCCGAGAGGATCTCAGCCGTAGGGTTGGCCATGTCCTTGCCGGCGTACTTGGGCGCAGAGCCGTGAACCGGCTCGAAGACCGCACAGTCGGTGCCGATGTTAGCGCCCATCGCGATGCCGAGTCCGCCGATCAACCCGGCCGACAGATCAGAGACGATGTCGCCGTACAGGTTCGGCAGCACGAGCACGTCCCACCACTCGGGATGCAGCACGAGCTGCATGCAGGTGGCGTCCACGATGTAGTCCTCGAACTCGATACCCGAGTCCTTGTACTCCTCGGCGACTTCGCGGGCCACCTTCAGGAAGAGGCCGTCGCTCATCTTGAGGATGTTGGCCTTATGCACCGCGGTGACCTTCTTGCGGTCGTTGGCGATGGCGTAGTCGAATGCGTAGCGCACGATCCGCTCGGTGCCGGTGATGCTGATGGGCTTGAGCGACAGTCCCGAGTCCGGGCGGATGATTCCAGCGCCGCGGTCGGCCGCGAACTTGATGAGGTCCGCGGCGTCCTGACTCCCCTGCTCGAACTCGATGCCGGCGTACAGGTCCTCGGTGTTCTCGCGCACGATCACGATGTCGATGTCGTCGTAGCGAGCCCCCGAGCCGGGGATCGAGAACGCGGGGCGCAGACACGCGTACAGGTCGAGCTCCTTGCGAATGGCGACGTTCACGGAACGAAAGCCCGTGCCGACGGGGGTGGTGATGGGGCCCTTGATGGCGACCTTGTTCTTCCGGATCGAGTCGAGCGTCGACGCGGGCAGCGGCGTGCCGTACGTGTCGATGTGGTCGGCACCGGCCTCGGCAATCTCCCAGACGATGTCGACGCCGGTGGCCTCGACGACACGGGTCATCGCGCGGGTGAGCTCAGGTCCGATGCCGTCGCCGGGGATGAGAGTCACGGTATGTGTGGTCATCGGGTGTCACGCCTTTCGGGGTATGTGTGCGGATGTGACCCGCAAGACACGGTCGCTGGCGAGCGCTCGCAGGGCGAGTGGCATTCTACTTGACTCGCGCGATCTACACACTCGCTGCTAGCGAATACGCACACGCGTCCCCGTGGGCACCGTGCTCGCGAACTGGCGCACATGCGAGTTGAACATGCGCACGCAGCCGTGGCTCGCCATCATGCCGATGCTCCACGGCTCGTTCGTTCCGTGGATGTAGTAGCTGGTACCGACCCAGCGACTGCCGCTGCGCTTCTGGAGCGGGCGCCGCAGGACGCCCCAACCGCCACCTGAGGACTGGGCCGAACCCAGACGGAAGAGCCCGCGCGGCGTGGGCGTCGACGGCATCCCGGTCGCGATCGGCCATGAACGCAGTACACGCCGGTTGAGCACGTGGTAGGTGCGCATCGCCCGCTTGTCGACGAGCACCAGGCGCGATGCGGCGGGGATGTCTGCCAGCGTGCCCACGTTGTAGAGACGCAGTCGCGCCGGCTTCGAGCGTCCGAACGCGTTGCTCGCCGATACGGTGAGCCACGTTGGGCCGTACGGCAGCGCGAGATCGTCCATGCGAAGGGAACCGCCCGCCGCCCGGGTCGCTTCCAGAGCCATGCGCACGTCATCGCCCACGGCGACGAACGCCCCGGTTATGGTTTCGTTCGAGGAGATGTCGAACGAAACCGTGCGACCGACCGCGCGGCCGCTGGACAGGCTCACCCGCGGTGTCGCCGGCACGAAACGGGCAGGGTCGACCAGCGTCTCGCTGCTCCATACGACGGCACCGCTGCCGTTGCGGCCCACGGCAACCACCGTGGCGGACCGGCTCAGCGCAAAGGGTCCGTAGGTGGCTACGCCGGACTCCTGCGGCGCACTCGCGAGGGCCGCACCGTCAAGGGAGACCCCGACCTGCGCTGCCTGCGGAGCGGTGACGACGACGAGCACCGTGCCTTCAGCAGCGTCGGCGACCGTGACCCGCACGCTCGCGCCCATCTCGAGCGCCGGCGCGATAGTCGGGGCCGCACAGCAGAGCCCCGCAACCGCGAGCACCGCCACGCAGCGCACCGCCCATCGCGCGGATCGCAGGTTCACGGCCCCGCTCACCGCGCCCTCACGATGATCGAGGACACCTTGCCGCCCTTGACGTAGAAGTCCGTCGCCGGAGCCTTCCCCAGCGTGTAGCGGTCGTAGACCGAACCGTCGCGCTTCACTAACTTGCTCCCGTACGCCTTGCGGAGGGCGTTCTCAGTCGAGCCGACCTTGATGCCCTTCGTGGTGACATACGAGCCCGTGTTCGCACTGAACTGGAACACCTTGCGCTGCTTGTCGCTGAACATCTCGAGCGGGTAGCGACCGTTCTTCATCTTGCGACCGAAGCAGTAGCGGTAGACCACGCGGCCCGCGTAACTGCGGTCGCGATACGACTTCGTCACCTTGCCGATCTTCGAGGCAGCCGTCGAGTCACGCATCCCGAGGCGGGCAGATGCGACGCCCTTGCCTTCGTATATCTTGACGGCGGCCACAGCCGTGGTGGCAAGCGAGAAGACGAGCATGAGTGCGATCGCTATCGTCAGGGCGCGCCTTGAGCGACTCATGATGACCTCCCTTGTGCCTGTTTGCAGCGGGATACGTCCTGCGAACGCCCTACACTAGGATACCCGGGAAACAGATGATGCCGTCACCCCCTTGCGGAAGTGACGACACCATCGTGCAGTGTGGTAACGCAGCTGAGCTAGTGAACGCCGGGCGGAACACCCGGCTCTCCCCACGGATCGGGGCGCCAGCTCAGCGCATCGATCAGACGGCGGAAGCCGCTGGCGCCCAGGGTCGGCGTGCCGCCGTAGACGCTCACGTCTGCGATGGTCAGCGCGTTCTGCTGCAGGAGGGCGCGACTCGTCACGGGCGGCCCTGAGGCGGTCACGAGCACCAGAAGGCCGCCGTGGGCTCCGACTGCAGCCGCGCCGGCCGCCGCCTCGGCGATCCTCGCCGGGTTCACGATGCCGACCGCACCGAAGGTCGCCACATTGCTGGCTGCGGTCATCTGCGCCTGCATCGCCGCCGTCTCGAACAGGTTGGAGCCCTCAAGGCGCTCACGTGGCACCCATCCGAGAGAACTCATCAGTGCATCCTCGGAGATGGATTCCTCCCCGCCGACGACTCTGAGCATCTCGAAGTCCAGCTCATCCACGACCTCGCGCGTGGCGTCAGGCACCGATCCCTGACGCATGAACAGGATCGGTGCGTGCGTCGCGTACGAGGCCGAAAGCACCGCGACCGCGTGGCTGCGACGTGCAGGGTTCACGAGGAATACGCTGTCCGACAGCGTCGCTTCGGTGCTCGCCATCTCGCGAGCGACAGCCGCGGCAGTGGCGTACGCGTCACGGCCGGACACTGCCCTCACGACGACGTCACTCCCCAAAGCGGCCTCCGCACGGGCGGCTTGAGCAGCATCCGCACCGACCAGTATCACGCGCGTGGCACCGAGCCGGCGGATCTCGGCTACGGCGTCAGTCCGAAGACCTGAAGGCGCGGTAAGGAGAACGGGCGACCCGTGCGACCCGGCGAGGCCGACCGCTGTGAGCTGGTCGAGCGGCCGGTCGGTGCGTGCGACGACCACCGTGTCGACCGCGTCGAACGCGCTCCGACTTGCCCGAACGGCAGTATCGATGGCGTCGCGACCCGCCACGCGGCGGACCGGTGCGCCGGCCTGCGCTGAAACGACAGCCGAGCGTGCGCCGATGAGCTCCTCGCGATCGACCGAAGCCACTGCGAAGTAGTGTGTGCGTCCCGCCGGCAAGTCCGGTGTCAGGTACGAGACCGTGGGTGTCACCACAGCAGACTGCGGCATTCCCGGCATTCCGGGCATTCCCGGCATGCCGGGATCCCCGATGGGCATGGGCATCGGCGTGGGCATCGGCTCCTCGCCGCCTTGTACCGGCGCGTTCACTCGGGCGATGCGCCGCCAAGGTCCATCAGGACCATCCGACCGGTAGACGTGGTAGCCCTTGATGTCGGTCACCTGGACCGCGTCCCACGTCAACTTGACCTTGCCGGGAGCGACCGACGCCACGAGACTGCGCGGGGCAGGCGGCGCGGAGAGATTGAGGTAGACCTGGTCGCTGAGCTCCTTGAACTGTCCATTCTCGTCACGGAACTGGCCTCGTACGATCTGCATGCCCTCACGCGGCGGAAGTGTCGCCTCCGCCGAACGCGCGAAAGGCTCCCACGCACTCCAGCCCGTGCCCCCGTTGAAGCGCATCTCAGTCGCACGGATCACATCGCATGCGACCGAGACCCGCGTCTCAGACACAGACTCGACGCCCTCAGCGACGGTGATCGAGCCTCGTGGACCTCGGGTGTCGACGACGATACTGGTTGTGGCAACCTGAGAGCGGTTCCCCGACAGGTCATACGTTTGCACGGCGTAGAACGCCGTCGTCTTCGTCGCAACGCGTGAAAGCTCGTAGTCGAAGGCGTGTGCGCCGCGTCCGTCGAACACGAGCCGCGCGCCAGGATCGTCGATCGAACCGCTCGGACCGGTCAGGCGCACCACGCGCGCTGCAGCGGTGCGTGACGACTCAGGGCTGAGCCACGAAACGCCGACGAACCCGTCTTCGACTGCGGCGCGGAGGCCGACCGGTCTGCGGGGAGCGGTTGTGTCCTGAGCGGTGGCTTGGACGCGCGCGGGCGAGGAGCTGTTGCCTGCGACGTCATAGGAGAAGAGGGCGTAGTGGGCGTCGTCACCGTGAGCGAGGCCCGTGTCAGTGAAGGTCGTCGCCTTGCCCTCATAGACGACCGTCGCACTCGGATCCTCCGACCCGGTCGGCGATGCACCGACTCGGCGGACGATCCGCACGAGGTCGAAGTCCGCCGCGGAGGGATTCGTCCACGCGAGCCGGATCTGGCCGTCGCTGCCCGCAGCCGCGGTCACGCCGACAGGCGTAGAAGGCGCGAGAAGATCGGATGATACGCGCAGCCCCTTGGAGTACACCCAGGGCGACGTGCGCGTGGCGGTCCTTGACCGAACTCGCAGAACCGTGTCCGATGCGTCAGCGACCGGCACGGTGAAGGTGGCCGAACGCGCGCCCGCGGGCGCAGTCGCCACCGTCGAGAACTCGTTCACGACAAGCTTCACGTCGTCGAGGGCGAGGCAGTCGTTCCCGTAGGTGAAGTCGCCGAAAAACTTGGCGACCTGCCACTTGAGCGTATGCTCGCCGGGCGAAAGCTTCACCTCCACGCGACGCCACGAAACGGGCAGCGGCCACATGAACGCGCGGTACTCGCCATCGACCAAGAAGTCCCCCCACGGATCGAGGGCGTCCATCTTCCACCAGAACGACAGCGTGCCACCACCGTCGGGTACGGTGACCTTCGCCTCCACCGCCGAAGTCTCCACGCCGCTTGTCGACCAGATGATGATCCCGCCCCAGTCTTCAAGGATCTCCTGGAGAATCTCCACGGAACCTGCCGGTTGCATCGAGGTGCTCCGCACCGCACTCCCGCCCGAGTGCACGAGCGCCGGGTCATTCGTCACGTACCACGGACGGGCACCGACGGGAGTCGTGAAACGCACGGGGACGCCGCCCGCCTCAAATCCCTCATTCAGCGCGGTGACCGGGAGTCCGTGCTGCACCTCGAACGTCGCGTCGGGCGAGGCGCCACGCGGCATCTTCCAGCTCGCCGTCTGCGCGCTGCCGGCGCGCAGCGGACGAACGCCAGCGGTGGGCTCAAGTGACGCGGGGCGGCCCAGATACGCCCCCGCAGCCGCAGCCGCATCGATGCGGCCCTCATAGCCGATGCGCGAACGCAAGCTCGCGAGCTCATCGACCGTGTTCTCGAGCCGTAGCCGAACGTCCTCGGCGTCTGCGGCCACCTGCTGCGACATCAGCAACGCCGCTGCACCCGCTACCACCGGTGACGCCATCGACGTTCCCGAGAGCTCTCCATACCCACCCATGGCCGCGAGCGGCCTGGCATACGCGTCTGCCGGAACCACGGAGTCGCAGCCCGTCGGCCAGCGCTTCGTCTCCCCGCCGTCAGGCCACCGATAGGCCTGCGAAAGCTCGCCGGCGAGCCCAGCGAAGATGGTGCCGGGCTTGCCGCGCAGCTGGTAACCCCAGGTCTCGTACATGACGGTGCGCGCGCGGAAGTACTTTGCGAACCAGGTGGGGTCACTCCACAGACCGAGGTCGGTGCCGATCTCGCCGCTCGCCATGAGCAGGCGACCGCCTCCGTCGAGGTACGCTCCCAAAGCGGCACGCTCGGCGTCAGTGATGCACAGCTCCGGGTACCAGCCACCTGCTGTGGACCCTGTGAACCAGACGACCACCTTGCCCTCAAGGTCGGATGGTTTCGGCGCACCCTGCTCCTGCGTGTTCCAGGTGCGCACATTCGTGTAGCCGCTCGACGTGAGCGCGCCGGCGTAGAACCCCCGACGGACACCTGCGATCTCTTTGGTCAGCGTCGGCATGCTGTCGTCCACGAGCAGGACGGGGTCGTCCTTTGCGCTTGTGAGCTCCGCCATGGACCGCACGATCGCCTGACGCCCGGTCTCAGCCGGCGAGATAGCCTCAGGGGCGAACGCAAGGTACGCGATGCGGTACGGCATCTTGTCCACGAGAAGAGCGGTGGTCTCATAGGGCAAGGTCGACATGACATCCACGCCCGGCGCGGCCACATCGACCAACCGGGAACCATAGTCTGAGAAGCTCGCCAGCTTGTCGTTCCGATCAGTCGCCGCCACGTTGAGCACGGCCGTGCTCTCGTACGAGCCGGGGAAGAACTCGAAGTCCTTGAGGGCGTCCAGATCCGTGGCCGAGTTGCCCGCGGCACACACGACGAGAACGCCGTGCTCGGCCGCGTAGTCGAGCGCTCGTCCGATGACGTCCGAAGGGCCGCCGCCCCAGGAGCAGTTGATGACGTCGGCCCCGTTGTCGACGGCGTAGCGGATGGCGAGAGCACCTTGGTACTCCCCGCCGCCCCACGGGCCGAGGAACTTCACGGGCATGATCGTGACGCTCTGGTTGACGCCGGAGATGCCGAGGCCGTTGTTGCCGGCCGCACCGATGATCCCCGCCACGTGCGTGCCGTGCTGGTCGCCGTCGGCCGCGTCGTACACGGTCGCATCGTTCATCGAGAAGTCCCAACCGTTGACGTCGTCAACGTAACCGTTGCGGTCGTCGTCGACGCCGTTGCCAGGAATCTCATCTTCGTTGGTCCATATGTTCGCGGCGAGGTCCTCGTGCTCGATGTCGACACCGGTGTCGACGACAGCGACGACCATGTCCTTCGAACCCGTCCCGCGATCCCAGGCGAGCCTGGCCGCGACATCCGCACCAGGGGTGCCACCTGATTGACCGGTGTTCTCAAGAGCGTACTGCGACCCGAAGAGCGGGTCGTTGGGCCGTGCAGCCGCAATCATGTAGATCTGCTCGACACGTGCCGACTTCGCCAGCCGGCTCGAGAGCAGCAGGTCAACGAGTTCCTGTGCGCTCATCCGGTCATCGGCTGGCTCCACGAGCACGGCGCCCAGCTGCGCATCGTCTGCGACGACCTCGAACCCGAGGCGTGCGCTGGCGGCCGCGATCTGAATGTCGGGTACACCCGGCGCCCATCGCGCCACGACGCGCTTGCCGGGACGGCCCTTGGCCGCGAACTGAGGCGAAGCGCCTTGAGCGCGCGTAACCACGCCTGTGTAGCGTGACGTCGGGCTACCCGTCGGCCTCGGTGCGGCCTCAGCTGGCGGCGCACACGTCGGCGCAGCGAGCGCAATCGCGAGCGCGACCGAGCAAAACCGTGAAGTTAAGCGATGAAGCGGATGCTGACGAACGTCCATGTTGCCCCCGTCTCGGACTGGTATCTGCGGAGGCTGTGCTGTGCGGTCGAGCCCTCACCCGTCGCACGTCGGTCGCGCGAACGCGCCCAAGTGGACCTGCCCCCTTCGGTCCAGCTCCCCACTCTGGCACACTTGGGCGGTCACGTGAAAGAGGGCAGCGGAGTGGAGGTTGTGGAGGCGGCGTGAAGATGCCATGGAGCCGAGAAGGGTCTCGCGAGGCCGCGCCGACGCATCACCGTGCGCCCCGCGAGCCCTTAGGCGCGCGGCGGCTCCTCGTACGCGGAGCGGTCTGTCTCGCCACACTCGCGCTCGTCGACGTCGTCGCCATCCTGGCCGCTGGCCCGCAGCCGCACATCGACGAGAGCTGGCGGGCCCCCGAGGCGCTGCCGTCCTCGGCCGTGCCTATGGCCCTGCAGACCGTGCGCGAAGCGGCACCGGGATCCGCCCCGGTCGTCGCGTTCGTGGGCGCCTCGCCCACGTGGGGCGACGGCCTTGCCGACGGCGAACAGACGCTGCCCGCACGATGGGCGCAGATCGCACGTGAGCGCGGCAAAGAATCGGTCGTCGTGAACCTCGCCTTCAACGGCCAGTTGGTGGCCGACACCGGCACCCTCGCCCGGGCGGCAGCACGCGACGCCGACGTCGTCTTCGTACAGATCACCTACCGCACGTTCAGCCCAGCCGCGCGCGGCGGCGTGACGCGCCGCTTCCCCGAACTCCCGCGCCTCCTGGGCGAGCCCGTGCTGCCCACCGAAGCCGCGGCAACGCTCACCGAACCCACACCCGCCTTCGATGTGACCGGCGCGGCCGACCGCGCACTGAGGCGCATCTGGCGCCTGTATGGGATGCGCGATGTGCTCGCCTCGCGCCTGCTGGGCGCGGCGCCTGACGAGCGCCTGCACGACCAGTGGGAGGAGCTCACGCTGGGTACGTGGGACGAGGAGCCGACGACTGCCGGCTCCTTCGACGACCTTGCGCCCGACGAGCAGACCCTGCTCGCAGAAGAGTGGGCGGGCGACGCTGAGTTCGAACTGGAACCCGGCGATGCGGAACTCGCTGCGCTCGAGGTGCTCGCAGCCGACCTCGCGGCCCGTGACGCCACCGCGGTGGTCTTCCTCGCGCCGCTCAACGTGGCGGCACTGGCGTCCTACGACTATCTCGACGAGGCACGTCTCTCCCGCAACGTCGCAGCGATGCGCCGGGCGGTGGAGCGCCACGGCCTGCGCTTCGTCGACCTCAACGACGCGCGGGCGTGGCGCACGGCCGACTTCATCGACATCAGCCACACCACCGCCAGCGGCACGCGCGCCGCCGCCGAGTCGCTCTGGGCCGAGACCTCGGCAACCGTTGGCGGTGCGCCATGATCTTCAGCGAGGTCGGCTACTTCATCGGGCTTGCCGTGGCCGCCCTTGTGTTCCGCGCCCTGCCGATGCGGGCAAAGCCGTGGTGGCTGTTTGCCACGGGGGCGGTGTTCTACTGGTACTTCTCGCCCGCGTTCGTCGGCATTCTGGCCCTCGAAGTGGCTCTCGTGTACGTGTTCGCCGGTGTGGCTGCGCGCAGTCTGGTGCCGCGCGGGCGCGGGTGGGGCCTGGCCGCAGGTCTCGTCGTCACGCTGGGGCTGCTCGCCGTCTATAAGTACGGCCCGCTGATTGTCCAGACGGTGCTCGCGTTGCCGGGCGGGCCCACGGAACTGCCGCTGCTGACGGGTGCTCCAGCAAGCCCTACAGCCGGTGGACTGCCGGGCGTCGAGGACGTGCGCGTGCCCCTCGCCATCTCGTTCTTCACGTTCGAGTTCGTCCACTACCTCGTGGACTCACGTCGCGGCACGATCCCCCGCCACGGCGTCGGCGACTTCCTCGGATTCGCGTTCTTCGCGCCTACGCTTGTTGCGGGCCCCATCAAGCGCTTCCAAGGCTTCAGCGCGCAGGTCCGCGAAGCGCGTGCGAACGCCGATGACGTCGGGGTCGGCGTGACCCGCATCCTCATCGGCCTGGCCAAGAAGGTGGTCATCGCCGACACGCTCACGCTGTGGATCGCGCTGCTGGCCACGAACGACGCGGTCGATTTCGCCACCCGAGGCGAGATCGCCGTCGCCCTCGTCGCCTACTCGCTGCGCATCTACTTCGACTTCTCCGGCTACAGCGACATCGCCATCGGATCCGCGCGGCTGTTCGGCATCACCGTGCCCGAGAACTTCGCGCGCCCCTACTTCGCCCGAAACATCGCCCAGTTCTGGCGCCGCTGGCACATGTCGCTCATGTCGTGGATCCGTGACTACGTCTACATCCCGCTCGGTGGCAGCCGCTGCTCGCTGCCGCGCCAGCTGTTCAACATCATCGCCGCGTTCGCGGTCTCGGGCATCTGGCACGGCGCCGAGTGGCATTTCCTGGCGTGGGGGCTCTATCACGGCGTCCTTGTCGCGGGCTATCGCCTGTGGACACGCGCGGTGCGGCCGCGTCTGGCGGGCCCCCGTGACCCCGAGAGCGAATCCGCGCGCGCGACGTCGCGTTTCCGTGAGCTCACCGGCCGTGCGTTCGGAACCGCGGTCACCTTCGCGCTCGTGACGCTCGGGTGGGGGCTGTTCGCCATGCCCGTCGATCGGTTCTGGCTCATGCTGCAGCGGCTGACCGTGGGAGGGATGTGACGTGAGCAAACGCGTCCGCGAGACGCTCGCAGACATCGGCTGGGGCATCGCTTGGGCTGCACTGCTTGTCGCCGTGGCGCTGTTCGCGTCGGGCGCGAGCGACTTCATCTACGTCGATTTCTAGGCGCAGTCGGCCCGTGACCGCTGCTAGATCCAGCCCATGCCCCAAAACGTCCCCCAGTGGTAGGCGACGACCGCGCCGAACAGCGCGAGGGACAGCAACGCCAAGACGAGGATGATGCGCTTGCGTCGGCCGTGCCAGATGACGTAGGTCACCACGATCATGGCGCCGATCTTGACCGCCACGGCAAGCCAAGGGCTCCGCTGCACCGCTGCGTTCAAGATGGGGTTGCCCTCGGCGGCCAAGCCGAACGCCAGCTCGACGGCGGTGAACGCGCCGTCCAGAAGCGACAGGAGATTGAGCAGCACGAGAAGAACGACCAGGGTCCACGGATGATCGCGCATGGTCCCCAGAACCGGGTACCGACGTCGGCGATCGAACCCGCTTCTGCGGTCGACGAATCGGTACACGCGACGCCTGCGGCGCTTGATCCCGCTCCGCCGCTCGATGCCGTCCCAGGGTGCTTCGGGAGCGCCGGGAGCTTCGTCCGGGACGCGCTCGCCCTTCACGGTCACTACTTCTTGCGTCGGCGGGTCTTCGGTGCGCAGGCGACGATCTTGGAGGCGCGGCGCTTGAGCAGCCCTTTGCCGCTCTCGGCGTCAAACGCCATGAGGTCAGCTGCAGCCAACTTGACCGCGTCAGATGCGTTCCCGCTCACGAGGCGATAGAGGCTCGAGAGCATGGCGGGGAACTCATCATCCCCGTGGTAGCAGCGCACGGCCTCGGCGATGAGCGGCCACACGCGGTCCGACCGATGCGCCGTGGTCGCGCCATACGTCGCGAGCAACCTGAAGGCGGCCAACCGCACGACACCGGAGTCCTCGTCGTGCAGGGCGGTCTCTGCGCCGGGAAGGGCCTTGTCCACGAGTCGAGCATCGACACCGACCAGCTCCTCGAACGTGCCGAGAACCTCCCAGCGCGTCTGAGACTCGGGTCGGTGAAGCGCATCGGCCAGCTCGACCGCGTATCCCTTGAGCTTGGTCGGGTCCAGCAGCGAGACCTCGTGTACGACATCGGCCGCGAACTGGCGGGTGCGACGGCTGTCGCCCGACAGGGCGTCGACAGCCGCCGCCAGCACCTTGGGCTCGGCGATCGCTCGCGCGGCGACGGCGTCGCGGTCGTCGTCAGCGGTGAAGAGGGGTTGCGTTGCCATCGTCACTCCAGACACGTCGTATTGAACGCGCACGAGCACGTGCGCCGCTGGTCACGACGCACGTTCGGACGTGCGATTGTACCACGTACGAGCAAGCCCACGTCGCCCGGGCGGGCTCGCAAACCTAGTACACCCCGGTCGGGTAGCCGAACTCGCACGGCTCGACGCGGATCGTGTTGGCACCCACGTCCCAGACGAACTGGATACGGTAGTAGCCGGTAGCCGTGTGAAGCCCGGGCATGTTCAACTGGATGTCGTGGAACGGCGAGGAGTTGAACGCTCCCCCAGGATCGATGGTTCCTACTTCACCGTAGATGCGCACGACCTGGTTCGTCCACTTCACCGGCTTGCTGTACGCGAGGTCCGACGGCAGGAACACGTACACGTAGGAGCCGTTCATGACCTGCTGCTGGGCCATCACCTCGTACATGCGCTTGTTGACGACGTACTCGTTGGTGACATCGTCCTCGATGCGGACCCCCTCGAGCTTGAGGTTCGTCCAGAACGGGCTGAACGTGTAGCCGGTCGGGCTTTGGAACCCCTCGACCGTCGCGAACTCGGCGAACGGGTCCTCCTCGGCCGCCGATGTCGACACGCGGTCGTAGAAGAAGCGCTCGGGGATGTAGGCGAGTGACACCGTCCTGACGTAGCGGTTCAGGCCGACATCCTGGTACTGCATATTCAGGCGGTACTTGAACCTGCCCCACCACACGTCGACGAAGAACGACTCGAATTCCATCTCCTCAATCGACTTGTAGGTCGGATCGTCGGCATATTTCGGCGTTTCGAGGACCCAGTCGAGCTCGTCAGGCTTGCTGGGCTTGTCCGGGTTCCAGGTGGCCTGCTGTTTCCACGTCGTGTAGTTGCCGAAGACCCGGCCCATCCCGTACGGCTTGAACTCAGAGACGTTGAGCTTCAGGTCAGGCATGGCCGACTCGAGGCCTGCGACAACGACGATCGAGGTGCTCTTGGTGACGTACCCGGGCGACGACAGCGTTGCGGCGTAAGTGCCCGCCTCGAGCTCGAAGGCGAACACACCATCCGGACTCGTGACGTTCTGCACGACGCTGCTCCCCCTCTTCAACACGAGCTTGGTGTCCGACACGTTCAGACCCGTGTCGTCGTCGGTCACTGCGCCCTCGAGGTAACCCTTCGTGGTGCGCTCCATGCGAATGGGCACCGTCTGGGTCACGCCGGCGGTCACTGTGTGGTCGAGGATCATCCGCTTGTGGTTCTGGGCCCGCACGCGGATCCGGTACTCGCCGGAAGGCACCCTGCGCAGCGTGTAGTCCGCGCCGGCGCCGACCGTCGTCGTGGTGCGCGCCGACGGATCCAGGGCCAACCGAGCGTTCACAACGGGGGAACCATCGGTGCTACGGACATCTCCGACGATGCCTCCCCATCGGTTCAGGTACATCTTGAAGGCCTGCGCGGGCGTCACGACGATCCGGTACGGGTCGGCCGCATCCCGAGCCACGGTGACGGTCTGAGGATGCGGCGGCGAGTTCACGTGGCCAGGAGCCGACACGCTCACGGAGTAGGTGCCAAGCGGTACACGCGGGAAGTACTTGTTCGAAGAGGCGGTGCCGTCGGTGATCGAGACCGGCGTGCCCGTCGTGGTCGTACCGGAAAGCGTCCCCGAGCCCTCGTAGACGGGCCACCAGTCATCATGCGCCTCGTCCAAAGTCTCGTCGTAGAGCGACGTGACGATGCCTGCGTCGGTGGGCGGCAGCTCGATGAACACCGCACCACTGACGACGTCGTTGTCGGTCGTCGTCTGCGTCGCGGCGTCAGAAGGAATGACGCGCACCGTGAGGACTTCGACGGACGACGTCGTCTCGGGAACCGTCCAGCGCAGCGAGACGGGGCGAGCCTGTTCGACGTCGAGCGCGCCGAAGCTCTCGCGGTCGATCTCGACGCCCCGGTTCTCGAGCACGAGCTGACCTCCGGGCGACCTCACCCAGCCGGTGTTGCGCACGAGCACCTCGACATCGACCGCCGAACCCCAGCGGGGTGGCCTCCTCGACGAGTCGGTCCCGAAGTGCCCCAGGTCGATCTGGACGTCGGGGCGAGACGGGTCGTTCGCCTTCTCGTCAAGAGCCTGATCGACGTAGGCCGGCGAGTAGTAGACCGTGCCGCTTGCATAGCGTTGGTGGGCGTCGTAGGTGACCCGCAGTCTCCCGTCGGGGCCAGTCCCGACGCCGCCGAGCAGGTCGCGTGAGGCGAGCGTGGACCCGGCGTTGGTCAGGAGCACCGGGGTTCCTACCACGCCGATTGCCGACACCGGCACACGAACGACGCCGATACGACCGCCGCTCGTGCCCTTCGGAGTCGCGCTGAACACGACTTGAGCGCAGCCAGCCGTGGACACGACGCAGGGCCGCTGCGCGCCGGCAACGGTCGCGCCGACACCGCTCGTGATGGCCACCGTCTTGTCTGCGCCGACCTTGGTGCCGTCTGCGCCGAGCTTCGTGTACATGACGCGCCTGTTGGCTCCCGAGTCGCGATAGATCCACGCGATGTGGAGCGAGCCGTCACTGCCCGAAGCCAGCTCGGGCGCCCAATTCACGGACCCCTTCGTTCCCCATCCGCTCGTGAGGCGGCGCTGGGAGATCGTCCCGTCAGCAGGATTCTGACGGTCACCGACCGTCGAAAACACGAGCCGCGAGTAGTACAGCTCCTTCGACGTCACCGAGGTCTGCCCCATGGAGCTCTGCCACACGATGTGTACGCGGTTCTGCGAGTCGACCTGCACGTTCGGATACACGTTGTCGCCCGAGCGGCTTGACGATGCGACCTCAGTCCACGGCATCATCGCGTTGCCGTCAGGGCGATAGCTTGCGTAGAAGATGCCTGACGGCCTGCTCACCTTCGCACACACGAGGTGCACGATCCCATCCGGCCCGACGTCGGCGCGGATATTCTCGCTGGGAGATGACGGGTAGACACTCCCCGTCATGTCGGCGATGTTCTTCACCCAAGCAATCCGCCCCGAGCGCTCGATGCGCGCGAGCCAGAATGCCCGGCCGCTGAGTTTGCGCCCCTTCGAGTCGTAGCGGTAGCCCCGCCAGACCACGTAGGCTCCGCCGTCCGGCGAGGTAGCGACATCCGGTATGGCGGAATCGTCCATGCGGTCGGGAGCCTTGGCCAGGATGTGCGGACCGACCATCGTGTTGCCGTACCGGTCCAGCTGGCGGTAGATGACCTGGTCTGTCTTGCCGTCATTGAAGACCATGTGCGTGTGCCCGTCCGGCGACACATCCATCCGCACGATGCCCCAGTAGCCAGTGGTCCCCAGTTCCGAGTAGCGGTGTATCCTGCCCAGCTCGTTGACCCACACGCTCTCCGTCGGCGAAACACCGACGTTGCCGGCGCGGTCGACGCACCTCACGCGCAGCGAGTACTTCCCGACCGGAACATCGCCACCGCCGGTGCGGGTTCCATCCCAGCGCGCGTACGCGCGTCCCGCTGCCGGCACCGTGCCGACGGGAACCACAGCGACGACCGAGCCCGCCTCGTTCAGGACCTGCAGGGTGGCTGACACCGTGCGGCCACTACCCACGCCATCGTAGGGCCGGAACTCGATGGTCAGCGACTCTTCGATAGCCGGCGATATCGTCCTGGGCGCCACGGAAACCACGTTGACGATCGGCTTCTTCGTGTCCACGGTGACATCGGCTGTAGCGAGGTAGGGCGAGATAGGGCTGCCGCTGGACGTCGCCCGCGCAACCGTGAACCGATACACCCCATCGGTGACGAGTCTGCCATCGGTCCTTCGCCCGTCCCACACGAACCGTCGTGCCCCGGCGCCAAGAGTCCCGAGATAGAGCCGCTTGCCCGAGCCCGAGGAGTTGTAGACCCTGACAATCACCCGCGTGTTCGCCGAGAGCCGGAAGGACAGCGTGGCCTTCTTGGGCGCGATTGCCGGCGAGAACACCGCAGGCGTTACTCGGACCTCGCTGACGGTGGCGCCGGCGGCCCTAGACGGAATGCTCAGCGCTACAACAAGGCATGCGAAAGCGAGCGCGATGCGGGCGTGCCCGCGCGGTGAGTGAGTCATGGCCGATCCCCCAGGTCACCGGAGCGCCCTGACCGGGCCCCATTGTTCCGGCTTGCCGACTCCCCGGTTGCGATGCGTATATACCCCGCTCTCGCGAAACTTCCCGCCCTGAAGGAGCCCGGGGAAAGCAAACGGGCAGCCCGAGGGCAGCCCGTCTGAACCTGTTGCCCGAACGCATGCTAGAGGTTGAAGCCGCCGTGCTTCTTGAAGTGCTCCACCAGTCCGCCATCGGCCAGCAGCTGCGCCATGACCGGGGGCAGCGGCGGGAACGGGATCTCGGTGCCCATGGTGAGGTTCTGGACCACTCCGGTCTCGAGGTCGACGACGAGTTCGTCACCCTCGTCGATGAGATCGGTGTCGCACTCGACCACGGGCAGACCGGTGTTGATCGCGTTGCGGTAGAAGATGCGCGCGAACCCCTTGGCCAGAACCGCCTTCGTGTTGCTGTGGATCAGCACCAGCGGAGCCTGCTCGCGGCTCGAGCCCATGCCGAAGTTCTTGCCGGCCACGAGGAAGCCGCCTTCGGGCTTCACTTTCGCGTAGTAGTCCGGGTCAAGCTCCTCCATGGCGTGGTGCGCCATGGCTTCCATATCAGCGGACTTGAACTTGTACTTGCCGCTGATGATGTAGTCGGTGTTGATATCATCGCCGTACTTGAAGGCCTTCGCCTTGAGTTCCATGCTTCGTGACTCCTTGGTCCTCATCCTCGCGCCACTCACGTGACGCCGGTCGTCGTCTCGGTACCGTGCACTACCCCGCGAAGTACTTACGCGGATCGGTGATCTTGGCCTCGATGACCGATGCGGCCACCGTCGCCGGACTGCCCAGATAGATGAACGAGTTACTGTTGCCCATGCGACCCTTGAAGTTGCGGTTCGCCGTGGAGATGACGTTCTCGCCGTCGGATGGCACGCCGTTGTGGGTGCCCACGCACGGGCCGCAGCCGGGGGTCACGAGCGCCGCGCCCGCTTCAACCAACGTCTGGATGTAGCCTGCCTCGATGGCATCAAGCAGGATCTGCCGGGATGCGGGGGCGACGATAAAGCGGACGTCGGGGTGCACGCGCCGACCCTTCAGGATACTCGCGGCGATAGCGAAATCTTCCAGGCGGCCGTTCGTGCAGGTGCCCAAGACGCCCTCGGCTATCGGCGTTCCCTCAACCTCTTCGATGGGCGAGACGTTGTCGACGGCGTGCGGCTTGGAGATCTGCGGTCCGATGGTGCTCGCGTCGAAGGTGATCTCCTTCGCATACACCGCGTCGGCGTCGGGATCCTGAGGATTCGGCGTCTTCTCGCCACGCCCGTCAAACCACGCGAGCGTCTTGGCGTCGGCCTTCATGAGGCCCGCCTTCGCGCCCACCTCGATGGCCATATTGCTGATCGTCATGCGCGCCTCGACCGACAGCGCATCGATCACCGGGCCGTGGAACTCGATGGCCTCATAGGTCGCGCCGTCCACACCGATCTGTCCGGCGAGGTGAAGAATCAGGTCCTTGCTGAAGACGCCCGGCTGCATCGTCCCCGTGTAGGTGACCTTCATGGTGTCGGGCACCTTGAACCACAGCTTGCCCGACGCCATCGCGGCAGCGCCGTCAGTCGAACCGACGCCGGTCGAGAAGACGCCCAGGGCACCGTAGGTGCAGGTGTGTGAGTCACAGCCGACCATGAGATCGCCCGGGACCACGTGACCCTTCTCGGGGATGAGCTGATGGCAGACGCCCTCGCCCACGTCGTAGACGGTGGCTCCTGTCTGCTTGCCGAACTCACGCATCATCGTGTGGAGCGCGCTGACCCCTTCGATGGGGCTCGGCGAGCTGTGGTCCATGACGACCGCGACCTTTGCCGGGTCGAAGACCTCGGTCACCCCCATGTTGGCCAGCGCGCGAATGGCTAGCGGCGTCGTGCCATCTTGGCCCATGACGAAGTCGACGTCGGCCACGACGATGTCGCCAGCGTGCGCATCGGTGTCCGAATGGTTGCTGAAGATCTTCTCTGCGATGGTCTTGCCTGGCAGGGGAATCACTCTCCTCGGTCGTGCGGTGTGCGGACTTAAGCGCCGGTATCGACTCCATGCTCGGTGACGATGAACTCGCGGAACAACTCTACAAGCTCTTTGTCGAAGAGCGGGCGCTTGAGCTCGATGGCCTTGGTGCGGACGTGCGGCAGCAGCGCGGTGGCGTGCTCCCGCGACAGCGGAATACCGTACTCGCCGAACTTCATCTCCAGCGTGCGGCTGCCGGAGTGCTTGCCGACGACGATCTGACGCTCGCCGCCGACCTCGTCGGGACTGAACACCTCGTAGGTCTTGGGGTTCTTGATGACGCCGTCAGCGTGGATACCACTCTCGTGCGCGAACATATTGCTGCCCACGACCGGCTTCCACACGGGAACCGTACGGCCGGCTGCCGTCATGACGAAGTCGACCAGTTCGGTGAAGCGCTTCGTATCGGCTTCGAGCTCGAAGCCCTCGAGGTACTTGAGCGCCATGACGACCTCTTCGAACGCCGCGTTGCCGGCCCGCTCGCCCAAGCCGCCAACGGTGACGTTGACCCACGTCGCTCCGCCGTGAATGCCGGCGATAGCGTTGGCTACCGCCATGCCGAAGTCGTTGTGGGTATGCATCTCTATCTCGAGCCCTGTGTGCTCGATGAGCTCCTTGATGACCTTGTACGTGCGGAAGGGCTCCATGATGCCGATGGTGTCGCAGAAGCGCAGACGGTCGGCACCCTCGGCCTTCGCCGCAGCCGCATACTCGAGCAAGAACTCGAAACTCGTGCGCGAGGCATCCTCGGCGTTCACCGATACGTACACGTCGTGGCTCTTGGCGAACGCGACCGCCTCGCGAATGGAGTCGAGGACCCACGCGCGGTCCTTCATGAGCTTCGTCTCGATGTGGATGTCACTCGTGGCAAGCGAGATAGCGACGGCGTCAACTCCGCAGTCGATGGAGGTCTTGATGTCGGCGACGTTCGCGCGGTTCCAGCCCAAGACGCTGGCCTTGAGGCCGAGGTGTGCGATCTCTTCGATGACGTCGCGCTCATCGCCACCCATGACCGGGATGCCGGCCTCGATCTGGTCGATGCCGATCTCGTCGAGCATCGTGGCGATGGCGACCTTCTCCGCATTCGAGAAGACCACGCCGGCGGTCTGCTCGCCGTCACGCAGGGTCGTGTCGTCCAGCTTGACCGGCGCGTTGCCGAGCTTGCTCTCGACGGGCATCTCCCAGATCTGCGTCGTCTCCACGCGGCGAATCCTCCAACATCTCTAACGGCGGGGCGGGCGAACCCGAACGGTGAAACGCGGCTTCACGCCTGCGCGCACCGCAAGACGGGCACAGCGGGCGTAATTATACTTCACGGGTCAAGCAGTGCCAGGACGTCTCTGCACGCCGTCGAGGCCGCGAGGTCGCGCATGGATCCCGGCCCCAGGCGCTGCGACCTAGCTTGAGCCGCACCACCGTTCGGCAGCCTCGGCGCACGAGATGATCAGGACGCCCTCGAACTCGCCCAGCTCAAGCAGGTGCCGGTCTCCCGAAACGATGAAGCTCGCCTCCGACTCTAGCGCGCACTCAAGCACGCGGTTATCGGGATCGTCAGCAATGACGTCAAGGGAAACGCGCGGCTTGACGACCGTGGCGACCCGCGCGATCTGCCGCACCACGTCCTCCACTCGGGACTGACTGAAGCCCAGCTTGTCGACGAGCACGCGGGCGAGTTCGGCGAGAATCGCCGGCGACGTGGCGATCTCGATCTCATGCGTGATCGCCGCTCGCATGATCTCGGCAGGCACTCCACCGAACGCGTACGCCGAGACGTAGACGTTGGTGTCAAGGACCACCGACCTACCGGTCACTCCGGGACTCCGAAATCACTCTCTCCACGTCCGCTTCGGTCCGGATTCCGCGGTTCTCCGCCTGTTCGTGCCCGTGGGCGGCGATATCTTCGAACACCTCGAGCTCACGCTGCTCTCGATAGACGCGCACCATGTCGCGAAAGAGTTCGCTGCGACTGCGGCCCTCGTTGGCCGCCATGCGATCCACGAGCCTCGCTGTCTCAGGCGGTACAGAGAACCCGATCGTCACGGCCGTACGCCCCACCCTTGCTCCTTCATCGCACCTGAAATCTCCACGCCAGAGTACCACGGTTTGCAACCGTTTGCAACAGACCGATTCCGACGCCAACTCTCAGGCGCGCCGAATCGTCCAGCAGTGGTGCGCCGGGGGCGTGCGGTCGAAGTCCTTCGGGGTCGTGCGGCGCGTGACGTCGCGAACCGCCAGCCCGGCCGAAGCGAGCGCCTCCTCGTCCAAGACGAACTTGCGCCGGTTACACGAGAAGATGATGGTGCCGTCCTCCGCGAGAAGCTCCGCGACCGCAGACAGCAGCTCAGCGTGGTCGCGCTGCACGTCCCACGTGTCATCCATGCGCTTGGAGTTGGAGAACGTCGGGGGGTCGCAGAAGATGAGATCGAACCGTTCGCCACGTTCGCGCGCCGCCCCGATCCACGTGAGCACGTCGGCCCGAACCAACCGGTGTTCATTGCCGCTGAAGCCATTGCGCTCGAGATTGCGCCGGGCCCAGTCCAGATAGGTCTGCGACAGGTCCACCGTGGTGGTGGACGCCGCGCCGCCTGCCGCGGCGTACGCACTCACGCTGCCCGTGTAGGCGAACAGGTTCAAGAACCTCTTGCCGCCGGCAAGCTCGCGCACCCAAGCACGCGTCTCGCGATGATCGAGAAACAGTCCCGTGTCGAGGTAGTCAGAAAGGTTGATCTCGAAGTGCAGCCCGCCCTCAGCGATGATGCCGGTGACGCTGGATTGCGAGACCCGCTCGTACTGAGCGCTCCCGCGCTGTTTCTCGCGCCGCTTCACGAACACCGCATCGCGAGGCACTCCAAACACCTCGGCTGAGACCTCGGCCGCCAGGTCGAGCCGCTCCGCTGCCCGCCGCGGGTCGATGTCGGCCGGCGGCGCGTACTCTGCCAGGTGGATCCAGGTGCGGCCTTCGTCCCCAGCAGCGCCGTACACGTCGATGGCCACGTTGAAGTCGGGAAGATCGGCATCGTAGACGCGATAGCACGAAACACCCGTGCGCCGAGCCCATGTGCCGAAGTGCTTCGCCATCTTGCGCAGCCGATTCGCGAAGGCCTCTACCGAGGGGTCCGCTCCGCCGGCTGACGCTGATGGCGCGGCCCACCCGTTCGCCGAGTCGAACACGTACGCCTTGGCGGGGATTCGGCCGTTGAACAGTTCGTGGGTCCGTGCTGCCCGCACGCCCAGTCCACGCTCGAGCGACTCGTCGCTCGTGATGATGGCGAGCCCGTAGCCGTCGCAGCGCTCGCGCATGAGCACGGAGAGATCGCGGTAGAGCGAGGGCAGATCACGCCGATCAGACAACCGCTCGCCATAGGGGGGATTGCAGGCGACCAGTCCCGTGGCGGCACCGGCTGGGACCGCGGCGTCAGCAACGGCCGACACCGAGAGGACGACATGTTTGTCCAGCCCCGCTCGACGAACGCACGCGCGGGCGATCTCGATCGCCGCCGGGTCGGAGTCCGAGGCGGCTATCGGGACGAGCTTCTCAAGCCCGGCTTCGCACCGCTCGTCAGCCTCGCCCACCAGCGCATCCCACGCAGCGGCGTCGTGACCGAGCCAACGCTCAAAACCCCACCGCGCCCGCAGAATGCCCGGCGCGACGTCACCCGCCATCCACGCGGCCTCGATAGCCAAGGTGCCCGATCCGCACAGCGGGTCGAGGAACGCACCGCCCGCAGCGGCCGTCTGCGGCCACCCTCCAAACCCGAGCACTGCTGCCGCGAGTGTCTCCTTCATGGGAGCCGCAACCTGCACGCCCTGCTCGCGGTAGCCGCGCCGGTGCAAGGCGTCGCCCGACAGGTCGATCGACAGCCGAGCTCGGGACTCCCCCACCACCACGTTGACGCGAACATCGGGCGCGGACGTGTCGACGCTGGGTCGCTCGCCGAATCGCTCACGCAGACGATCGGCGATGGCGTCCTTGACCCGCACCGCGGTGAACTGCGTGTTGCGCAGCGCCGCATTCATGCCGACCGCATCGACGGCGATCGTACCCGAGGGGCGGATGTGGTCCTCCCAGGGGATGTCGTGCGCGGCCTCGTAGAGCCCGTCGGCGCTCGTCGCATCCGCATCCCCGAGCGACAACAGGATGCGCGAGGCGAATCTCGACCACAGGAGCGCTCGGTAGACGTCCGGCAAGCGCCCGGTGAACAAAACGCCCGAACGCTGCGGCCTCACTCCTCGGATCCGGAGCCGGCGCAGCTCATCGTCAAGCAGGGGCTCCAGACCGCGCGCGCACGGTGCGTAGAAGGACTGCTTCTCGCTCACTTACCCGACGACCCGCTGATCTTGACCCGCTCGTTCACGAGCATGCAGCGGTACGGAGCGAAGCCCCGCTCCTTCCAGAAGCCGGACACACCCCAGTCCACCTGGGCGCGAACCGCTCCGCGACCGCTGGACGACTGGTGGTAGGCGACGTAGCGCGTCTGCTTCTCATCGACCCATCCGGCAAACACCACCGCGTGGCCGTACGCCACCGGCTTGCCGCCGATCTTGAGATCCTTCGGGCGCAAGATGATGTCGCCGGGAAGCAGCTCGCGCTTGGTGATGGGGCGCATGACGTCATCGAGTGCGGCCGTCGAAAGCGAGAGCGGCCGGCCCGATCGGTCGGTCAGGCCCAGAGTCATCGATACGAAGCCTGAGCAGTCGGTGCGATATCCGTAGCGCGCGGGGTTCGTCGTGCTCGTCGCGATCAGGCGTCCGTCCAGCCGGGCGTAGCGGGACTGGCTGTAGGGCGTCTTGGTCGATATCCAGCGCTCGCCACGTGCCAGGACCTCGGCGCGCGTGATGGCATGCGCGCCCACGGGCATGACAAGGGCGGCGAACAGGGCGACAAGGATGAGCGCGACTGCGCGTGATGTGCCGTGGTGTGACATGGGCACCTGCTACGACTCGGCTGCGATGAATACGGCAAGACTCAGTATAGCATTCGGCGTCATACTCCGGCGCCCCAAGAGCGGAAGCGCGAATGTCCGTGACGGTCGTCACGCGGCCACCTAGTGAGCGAAGCCCTCCACCACGTAGGTGCCAGACTTCGGGTCGCGTCGCAACGTGATGAAGCCAAGCGTCTGGGCGTCCTCGAGGAACTGAGTGAACGACTTGTATCCGTAGGAAGACTCCGCGAACGACGGCTGCTTGCGCTTGATCGTGTCTTTGACGAGCGAGGAGTGCATGACCTCGACGTTCTCGCGCTGGAGCGCCTCCACCGTCTCGAATAGGAGCTTGAACGCCGGACGCTTCTTGCGCGGCAGTGCCTCGCCGATGGCGGGCGCGCCCGCGGCGGCCCCGATGTCCTCGTAGTAGATGAACTCGTCGCAGTTGGAGGCGAGCAGGTCGCTCGTCGAGTCCTTGAGCCCGACGCCGATGACCGTCTTGCCGTTCTCCTTGAGCTTGTTCACGAGTGGCGTGAAGTCCGAGTCGCCCGAAACGATCACGAACGTGTCGATGTGCTCCTTGGCGTAGCTGAGTTCCATCGCATCGACCACGAGCCGGATATCGGCCGAGTTCTTGCCGGTCATCCCCCGCTCCGGGATCTCCGTCAGCTCGATGCCCAGCTCATGGAGGGGCGTCACGTACTCGTTGAACCGGCTCCAGTCCGAGTACGCACGCTTTGCGACGATCTTCCCCTTCTCCACGAGGCGTTCAAGGATCCGCTTCATGTCGAGCATCTCGGCCTTGCGTCGCGCGGTACGCGCGCGGGCTCCCCGAGGCTCGAGGCCCAGCGCGAGATTCTCGAAATCTATGAATACAGCGAGCGAGTGCGCTTCGTCTGCCATGGTGAGTGAGTCCCCCCGAATAGAGGTGGAGGCCGCCTCGTGCGACTTTGCCACCATTGACATCGTACCCGAGTCGCAGACGGGGTACGAACAAAGAGAAAGCAGCCACGACTGAGGAGACCCCATGACCGTCGAAAACGCGAACAACGATGCGGTGACAGGCTTCGAGTCACCCACCGAATCCGAATCTCCAACCTACACCGTCGTCTCCCGTTCAGCGATGAAACACGCTGACGCGAGCACCCTCTCGGCCAGCGGTTGCGCCATCGGCGCAGCAAAGACCGGAACCCTGGAGGCGATGGGGTCGGCCATCGGGATGGCCACCGTCGAGGACGGCTTCGTCTCACGTTTCTCGGTGACCCCTCTCACCTGGGCAAAGGGCGATGCGTCCATTACCCAGTCCTACGCAAGCGCGCTCGTCGCAGGGGGCACGGTCGAGATGCACCAGTCTCTCGCTCCGGTCGTTGCGGGGCGAGTCGTTCATGTGACGACGTCTGGTAGCGGAGCCGTTGTGGCAAGCCAAGCCGAGGTGAACGGCGGCTTCGTGGGGATAGTGCTGGCGGGGCGAACGGAACTGTCGGACAACACCCGCGTGATGTTCGGCACCCGGGCCGCGCTCATCATCGGCGCTGCGCTACTCGGGGGCTTCGGCCTGATCGCGATCGCCGTCGTCATCGGCGTTCGCCGACTGGCCGCCTTGGGCCCCCTAGACATGGAGGCGATCGGCGATCTCATGCCGTGGCGTCGCCGCGACTAAGACCCGCTGATCACGAAGGAGAGACGATGCCCGCACCTACCGTGACCTTGTACTGCCGGACATGGTGTTCAGACTGCCACCGCGCCAAGGACTGGCTTGAGACACGCAGCATTCCGTACGTCGAGATCGATGTCGACCGTGACGCGGAGGCGCGCGCGTTAGCCGAATCGCTCAACGGTGGAAGGCTCCACACGCCGACCATCGTGTGCGAGGACGGGGTCTGCGTCGACTTTCGCCCGGACCGGCTGTGCGAACTGCTGGGTGTCGCGCCGTAGGTCAGAGACCAGCGACAGATGCATCGATGCCGAGGAGTTCGCGCTCCTCGGCATCCGCGTACAGCAGGCAGAGCGCCTGCGTCCCGAGTTCGCTGCCCCCACTCTCAAGCAGCGTCGAGTAGAGCCGCTCCGCCAGCTCGAGTCCCGGAAGCGTGAGGCCTGCGCTCTGCGCTTCGTCCAGCGCGATGCGCAGGTCCTTCACGAAGTGCTTCACGAAGAAGCCGGGGGTGAAGTCCCCGCTCAGCACGCGCGGACCGTAGTTCTGTAGCGTCCAAGACTGCGCGCTTCCGCCGGAAAGCGTCTCGATGACACGGGCCGGCTCGAGTCCGACCGCCTTGGCGTAGGTGAGGCACTCCGCCAGTCCGAACATCGAGGCGGCGATCGCGATCTGGTTCGCCATCTTGCAGTGCTGACCCGCACCCGGGCCTCCGTGGAGTGTGATCGTACGTCCGAGCGCTGCGAAGAGCGGACGTGCTCGCTCGAACGCCGCGCTCTCACCGCCCGCCATGATGGTCAGCGTCGCGCTCTTCGCCCCGATGTCCCCACCGGAGACGGGTGCGTCAAGCACCATCAGACCGCGCTCGGCGGCCTGACCCGCGATCCGAACCGCAAGCGCGGGTGATGAAGTGGTCATGTCGACGAGCAGGGCATCGGGTCCGGCGCACTCGATGATGCCGCCGGCGGCGAGATACGCCGCCTCCACATCGGAGGGGAATCCGACCATGGTGATGATCGCATCGGCACCTGATGCCGCTTCGCCCGCGGTCTGGCACCACGTCGCCCCGCGTTGAACCAGCGAATCCGTCTTCGCACGGGTCCTGTTGTGCACGCGAAGCGCGTAGCCGGCGTCCAGCAGGTGCCCGGCCATGGCCGCACCCATCACCCCGGTGCCCACGAATCCGATCGTTCCCACCGTGCCTGGGCTCATGCCACTCCCCCATCTTCATCGTGTGTCTCCGCTTGGCCATTCTCGTGCGGCGCTACGAGATTCACGCGCGTGTAGGCGACGCGGAAGCCGATCCGCTCCATATTGCGTTGCGAGGGTGATCCCGGGGCTGATTCGGTCACCGCAAGGTCGCAGCCCGCCTCGGCCCCCAGGGCAAGCCGCGCCGACTGCAGTGCCTGCTGCACGCCCCGTCGCCGGTAGGCAGGCATGGTCGCGTCGCCTGAGAGCCATGCCACGCCGTCTTCGACGTAGAGCTCGCCGGTCCCGGCCACCTCGCCATCGACGAGGGCGAGAAGCAGACGCGTGCCACGTCGAGCTGCGACGATGCGACCGAGTTCGAGCTGGGCGGCGAGCGGGGGCAGGGGGTAGGAGAAGCCCGTTGCAGCGGCGTAGGCCCAGGTGTCTCGGCCTTCGGCATCATCGACTTCGCGGATCTCTATGCTCGCGGGCGGTCGCGCCTGAGCATCCTCGGCCGTCACCGTGCGCACGAGGACGTTCTCGAATCCATCGATGACCCATCCACGCTCTGAGAAGCAGGCAGCCGCGGTGGGATGCGCGAGGGGGCTGAGCCCGACGTAAGGTTGGGCCGCACGCGAGACGAAGAAGCGCTCAACTGCGATCACGTCGTGCAACGAGACGGGCCCGGCAAACCCCAGCCCGAACGCCTGGTTGACGGGGGAACCTGCCCCGACGTAAGCGGCGACACCCCCGGCCAGCTCGAGCGCCACTGCTCCGCACGCCGAATCCAGGGAGTTAGCGGCTGCGACGAAACGCCGCATCTCCGCCGCAGCGAGAGCCTCGATCCGAGCGGCTAGATCGCGGTCAGCGTGCAGCACTCTCAAACCCCCCTAGCTGAGCCTCTCGAGTACCCACCCTAGATTCTCGCCGAGTCGGGCCATCGTCGCCATACCTTCTTCGTCGCTTTCGACGGCGCCCTTCGGCCCACCGACGCCCATGTTCCAGTAGTCCGATCCCACGACGATCATCTCGCCGATGAGGAAGAAGTGGTTGATGGTGTCAAACGCGTGAATGGCCCCGCCCCGGCGGACCGCTACCACCGCAGCGCCCGGCCTGCGCGCCAAGACGTTCCCATTGCCACGGGAGACGTAGCCTGCCCGGTCGATAAGCGCCTTCATCTCAGCCGTCACATCCGCGAAGTACGTCGGGCTGCCCAGTACGATCGCATCCGCGTCGAACAGCGCGCTGATGACGGCGTTGGCGTCGTCTCGACGACCGTGACACTGCCGGTCTGCCTTCTCGCGACACACCCCGCATGCCGTGCACCCGCGGACATCCTTGCCGGCCAGCTCGATAAGCTCGCATTCGTGCCCCGCGCTGCGAAGCGGGGCGAAGACCGCCTCGATCAAAGCGGCCGTGTTGCCACCTCGACGTGCAGATCCGTTCACTCCGACGATCTTCATGGCACTCCCCCGTCTAGGGAACGGGCGCTCGCATGGCTGCGAATGCCGCTTTCCAGAACACCCTGTCCGCCACCGCTAGAGCGGCTCCGATTCCCATGTAGATGGCGCCGAGGATTCCTGCTCCGATGAGGTCGGGTTGCACGAACGTGTTCCTGATGATGATGCCGCCCCCCATCATCGCACCGACGAACAGCCACGCCTTCCATGAGAAGAACCCGAAGAAGCAGGCGTGGTCGCGCGCATATATCCGCGCAACGGCCTTCACCGCCACCTTGTCGAGCACGAAGCGGGTCTTGGGCACCGCGATGACGATTGCGAGTACTGCTCCCAGAACCCACGCATGCCACGAACGGTCGTGGACGTATATCACGCCGCGCACCAACAGAATGCTCGCACCGATCGCCCACATGAGCGCCGCCGCGAAGAGCTGAACCCGGACGCCCGCGCGCGGGGTGAGCCTCTCGACCCACGTAGGAACCGGCCGGCTCACCATGAACCCCACGTCCACGACCCGCCCAGCACGCGCGATGCAGCACTCGACAATCGCTTCGCACCTGTGCTCATGCTCGCGCCGTGTTCAACGCACCAAGTGACGACGCACGGCGGCATGGGAATCCTCTCGAGACGCACGTCAGTATTGAGTGCGCGAATACTGTACACGAAGGGGTTGGCTCAATCCCTCGGAGGAGCAGAGCCCCGGCCCGAGCCCGTAGCATGCAACTAGGCGTAAAATCTATGCACACGTGCCCCGGAAGGGCACTCGTCGAGAGGAACCGCATGGCGCCTGCAACTCTTCCCGCTCCTCTGCCGCGCCGCGTGATAGTCATGGGCGCAGCCGGCCGGGACTTCCACGATTTCCTGGTAGCGATGAAGGAGGACATGAGCGTGGAGGTCGTCGCCTTCACGGCCACTCAGATTCCCGGGATCGATGACCGCACGTTCCCCGCTGCTCTGGCCGGCCCTCGCTACCCTGACGGAATCCCGATCCACCCGGAGTCCGAGCTTGCCGCGCTCATCGATGAACTGAACGCCCACGAGGTCTGCTTCGCCTACTCTGATATCGCGCACGAGACCCTCATGCACAAGGCATCACTCGTCTTGGCCTGCGGCGCGGACTTTCGCATCATCGGCCCCCGCGCGAGCATGGTGCCGTGCTCCAAGCCGGTCATCAGTGTGTGCGCGGTGCGAACCGGCGTGGGCAAGTCCGGAATATCGCGCCGCATCTTCGAGCGGCTGCGCGAGCGTGGCCTGCGGGCGGTCGACATCCGGCACCCGATGCCGTACCGGGATCTGACGACCATGGCAGTCGAGCGCTACGCCAGTATCGCCGACCTCGACCGACTCGGCGTCACCATCGAGGAGCGCGAAGAGTACGAGCACCTCGTCGAGGTGGGCGCGGTCGTCATGGCCGGCGTCGACTATGAGGCCATCCTGCGTGCAGCCGAAGAGGAGTCCGACGTCATCGTCTGGGACGGGGGCAACAACGACTGGCCGTTCTATCGCAGCGACCTTGAGATCGTGGCCGTCGACCCCCACCGCCCCGGCCACGAGCGCGCGTACTTTCCCGGCGAAGTGAACTTCTTGCGCGCAGACGTCATCGTGATCAGCAAGGTGAACACCGCCGACCCGGCTTCGGTAGCCGCCCTCACCGAGACCGCACAGCGGTACAACCCATCGGCCCGCGTGGTGCTGGCCGCGAGCGAGATCGTAGCCGCGGACCCGTCGGCGCTCTCCGGCAAGCGCGTTCTGGCCGTCGAGGACGGTCCGACCGTCACACACGGCGGTATGGGCTACGGCGCGGCGGCGCTCGCCGCCGAACAAGCCGGGGCGGCCGAACTCGTCAACGCCGCGCCGTACGCGGTCGGCTCGCTTGCCGACACCTATGCCGCGTACCCGCACATGACGCGCGTGCTTCCTGCTATGGGCTACTCGGACGCGCAGCTTGCCGACCTCCAAGCGACCATCGCCGCCACCCCCTGCGACGTCGTGGCTATCGGTACCCCCATCGACTTGGCACGCCTCATCGATATCGACAAGCCCGTCGTGCGGGTGACCTATCGCATCGAAGACGCCGGCACCCCCTCCCTTGACGACATCGTCGACGAGTTCGTGGACCGCCATGGGCTGGACTCGTGAGCACGCCGACAACGGCGTCTAGCGACGCGGGCACCCCGCGAAACCCGCTCGACCCCAAGGTGAAGACGGCCTGGCGGCTGCAAACGTTGGTCTCGATGGCGCTGCCGATCCTCGGCGCCCTGCTCTTCCTTGGCCTGGGTCCGACGATGGGCGTGCCTCTGTCGTGGCCGCTCATCGTTCTGCTGTGTGTGCTTATCGTGCTGCTCCTGTCCCAAACCATCGCCCCCGAGCTCCGCTACCGCCGATGGCGCTGGGAGGTTCTCGAAGAGGAGATCCGCCTTCAGGAGGGGCTTATCGTGGTGTCGCAGACCGTGATACCGATGGTTCGGGTTCAGCACGTGGATACCTCGCAGGGCCCCATCATGGGGGCTTTGGGCTTGTCGGACGTTCACATCTCGACGGCAGCCGGGCGGCACACCATCCCGGCGCTGGCCGACGAGCACGCCGCACAGTTGCGTGACCGGATCGCGGTCCTGGCGAGGGTGACCGACGATGGCGGACTCTGAACTGAGACGAACCCATCCCCTGACGGTGGCGGTGCGAACCGCGTCGACCGTGGGGCAAGCCGTCGTGGCCTTCGTCGCCCTGTCCTTTATAGGGTCAGCGGGCGGTCGAGACACTCTGGCCACCATCGGCCTTGCCGCAATGGTCGTGCTCGGCGCGTTGATCACCAGCGCCTTCGCGTGGCTGAACTGGGCGTTCTTTCGCTACGGCGTGCAGGGCACCGACCTGGTGATCACCGAGGGGTGGCTCATCAAGAAGCACCGCGCGATTCCGCTGGCGCGCGTGCAGGGCATCGATATCCGTGCTGGGCTTGTTGCGCGCGTGCTCGGGCTCGCCGACGTGATCGTTCAGACCGCAGGAGGCGGCGAGGGCGAACCGGAGGCCCGAATCGGCTCGATCCCCCTGTCCGACGCCGAGCGGCTGCGCGCCAACCTCCTGCTCGAACGCGACGAAGTCGCAGACTCACGCACCGGCGAGACGATCGTAGGTCCCGACCCGGTGGGCAGGATGAGCGATCTGCGCGGCGTCCTAGGGGGTGTCGAGGTCGTGGATTCGGCGCCCGTGTTCGAGTACCGGCTGCCCCTGTCTCGCCTGGTTATAGCCGGAGTCACCTCCAACGCGGTGCTGGCCACGACCTTCGCCGGCATCGCCTTCACCGCGCAGATCGGCGAGGTCTTCGGCTCAGCCTTCGATCGAACTGCCGGACTGCTGGCTTCACTCGCCGTCCCGGTCCTTGTGGCGGTTTCGCTGCTGGCGGTGGCTGTTGTGGTCACCGTCTCCATCGCGGTGGTCGTGGCGCGGGACTTCGGGTTCGTCGCGCGCCGCGTGCGAGACCGGCTTGAGACCGAGGCCGGGCTCACCGAGCGACGGATGACCAGTCTGCCGGTCAGGCGCATACAAGCGGTTCGCATCGAGCAACCGCCGTTGAGACGGCTCATCGGCTTCACGTCCGTGTACGCCGATACCGCCGGATTCGGGCGCGGCGAACAGCAGAAATCAACCACCGCGGCGGCGATCCTTCCCCTGGCACGCGCAAAGGAGGTCCGCCCCCTCATGCACGAGCTGTTGCCTGAGGCCGAGCAGTTTCCCACCACACGACCGGTTCCGCGTCGCGCATTGCGCTTCTACGTGACCTGGCCGACGATTCTGTCTGCGGGCATCACCCTGCTCGTGGTCGGCGTAGGGTTGCAGCTCGTGGCGCCGCTCGCAGATGATGACGCGCTCACCGCGGCCGTGCCGGGCATCGTCGCCATCGCGTGCCTCGCGGTGGCCACCGTCACCGCGGTGTTTCGGGCAGCTGCCTGGCGGGGTGCGGCCTTCGGGGCCGACGAGAGCGCCCTGTGTATCGAGCGCGGAATGCTCGGCCGCTACACCGTCAGACTGTCGCGTTCTCGCATCCAGTCCCTCACGTGGCGCCAAACGCCGTTTCAGGCTCGGGCCGGGCTCGCGACACTCAGTGTCGCCTCCGTCTCGGGATCCTCAGGGGCCAACCATGTCGTGCGAAACATCGAGCTCGAGGATGCCCGCCGTCTCGCGGAATGGTACTCGCCCTCATGAGCGCACGCAGTGACACCACCCTCGTGATCGCCCTCGGCGGCAACGCACTGGCCAGGTTCGGCGACGACGGCACCGTCGCGGCGCAGTACGAGCGCGCCGCCCAGGCGATGAGCGCGGTGGCAGACCTCGCCACCGATGGCTGGCGCACGGTGGTTACACACGGCAACGGGCCGGTAATCGGCGCGATAGTGCTGCGAGGCGAGCTTGCGGGCGCCCTCGTGCCGCCCACGCCGCTCTACATCTCCGGAGCGGACTCCGAGGGTGGAATCGGGCTCATGCTTCAGCAGGTACTCGGCAACGAGCTGCGCGCGCGCGGCGTCACCACCACGGTGGCCACCGTGGTGACCCAGGTGGTGGTCGACCGCGCTGATCCAGCGTTCGCGCATCCCACCAAGCCGATAGGAACCTACTACGATGATGAGGCGGCCGAGCAGCTGCGCGATCGCCATGGCTGGATGCTTGCCAAAGAGCCGGGGCGCGGTTGGCGGCGCCTCGTCGCCTCGCCGTGCCCCCAACGCGTCGTCGAGACCCTCGCCATCTCGACCCTGCTTCAAGCGGGCATCCTGCCCATCGCCGCGGGCGGAGGCGGTGTCCCGGTCTTCGAAGACGAAAGCGGAGCGCTCACCGGTATCGACGCCGTGATCGACAAGGACCGCACGGCCGCTCTGCTCGCCCACGCCCTGGGCGCACGGATGCTTGCGATCGTCATGGAACAAGACGCCGTCTACACGGAGTTCGGTACTCGTCACGCTCGTCGCATCGAGCAGCTGGACGCACACGAGGCCGTAGCGCTTTCGGCACGATCTCCCGAAGGCAGTATCGGTCCGAAGCTCCAGGCGGCCGGCTGGTTTGCCGAGCGCGGCGGAACCACGGTGATCTGCAGCGCCGAGAATCTGAGCGTGGCGCTCGCGGGGCAGGCGGGCACCCGGGTCGGGGGCGCGTGAGCGGCGCGCTGATGCTTTCGACGGTAGCCTGCGGTGCGCTGTGTGACGACAGTCACATGCACGATCCACGCCCCGCTCATGCCCCGGCTTCGCAACCCCGATAGGCTCAGTACGACACCACGTGCCACTTCGAGGAGCCAGCAGTGCTGACCGCAACGTCCGGCCTAGCGCAGATCCGCTCGAACTACTCCGCAGAGCCGCGCGACCTCATGCGCGTGCTGCTGAACTCCACCTCGGCTGCGGAAGCGAATCTGGCGCTGGAAGTCCTGCGCGCCAGCGTCCCTGAGAGGGCGCTCGTATGCGCGTGCAACCTACGCGAAGTCATTCGCGCGCTGCCGTCATCGCCGTTCGCCATGCGCGTCGACGAGACCACCCTCGCCAAAGCGGCAGGCCTCACCCGCCACATGGCCACCCTTGAGAAGACGCTCGGTGACGGTACTGAACTCATCGTGACGACCGCCGGCAACCTGGTTCTCGACATCATCATCCGGCACGAGGATCACAAGCTGTTCTGGAATCCGATTCCCGTCACCGACGACTACGTGAACACGGGCGTGCTCGACCTGCTCGTGGAAAGCGACTATCTGCTTGAGGCGGTCATAGACCTCGCACAGTGCATGGGCGTGGTCTTGAACCCGAAGTTCTATCTCTCCTTGGACGACTGGCATCTGGAGTACGCCGCCGACGTGTTCGACGGGCTGGGAGACCTCTTCTGATACACCCGTGAGACCCGCGACCGGGTAGGGACACCCCGAGACGCAGCACCCTGCCCCACACATGAAGCACGCCCGGTCGCGGGGGCACTCACCTTCTGTGGTCCGCCCTCGCCAACGCGCCGGCGAGCGACACGATCTCACAACCTGCGGCGCGCAACTCGGCGAGGGAAGCTGCGCCGTCACCCGATGCGAGATCGACCGCGCGCACCCCGTCCTCGACCACCGAAACCCGCAGCCCCAGCGCGATACCGTCAAGCGCCGTGTACTTGACGCAGTAGTCGGTCGCAAGCCCCACCAGGGCGACCGAGCCGACGCCGCGCTCCTGCAGGATGCTCGCCAGACCGGTATCGCGTTGATGGCCGTTGTCACGAAAGCCGCTGTAAGAGTCGATCGCGGAATCGGTGCCCTTGCGCACCACGATGTCGACGTGCGCGATGTCGAGCCCGGAGTGAAACGAGGCACCGGGGGCGTCTTGGACGCAATGGTCCGGCCACAGCACTTGATCCACGCCACCAAGCACGACCGTCTCGCCCGGCTCGGCGTTGCGGTGATTAGAAGCGAACGAGCCGTGCTCGGCCGGATGCCAGTCCTGTGTGGCGACCACCAGCTCGTGGAGCGGCGCGAGGACGTTGGCCACACCCACCACTTCATCGCCGAGCGGAACGGGCAGCGAGCCAAACGGCATGAAGTCGTTCTGGATGTCGATCAGCAGCAAAGCGTGCATCGGTCAGCCCCTCGAGTCCGGCCAACCCGCGGCCTCCGCCTCTGCGAGAGCAGCGGGGCTCGGCACGGACTCCTCGACTCCGATTCCGCGGGCCTTGAGCACCAACGCCGTTCGCAGGTCATGCAGGCCACGCTCCAGCCCCACCGGATAGGCATGGGGATTCAAGAATCTCTTGATAGTGGGATCGAGCTCTTCGACGGCGTCGATCGCGCGCTGACGCACGTCTGCCAGCGGCGGCTTGTCATAGACCAGCCGTCCCCCTTCGAAGACCGGAACCAAGAGGTCCTCGCAGCTGAGCGCCTCGGAGAATGACTTGCGACGCGTGGCGTCTGACGGGTCTACCATCACCGCGTCACCTTCGGGCTCGTGATGGATGTCATATACCATGTCGCCCGCAAGGGATCCGTCGACACGGCGAAAGCGCCTGACCCCGTGGACTCCGGGGGTGGTCACTTTGGCCGCCTGCTCCGACACCTTGATGCGCGGCACCCATCGCTGCTCGCCCGGGCGACGGATCGCCGATAGCTTGTACACGCCACCAAGCGCAGGTTGATCCCATGCCGTCACGAGTTTGGTGCCGACGCCCCACACGTCGACCGCGGCGCCCTGGTCCTTGAGCGATGCGATGAGGTGTTCGTCCAGCTCATTACTGGCCACGACCTTCGTATCGTTGAGCCCAGCCTCGTCAAGCATCTCGCGAGCCCTACGCGAGAGCCACGCCAAGTCGCCCGAGTCGATCCTCACGCCAAGCAGTCGTTGTCCCCGCGCCACCAGTGACCGCCCGGTCTCAACGGCGTTGCGAACGCCCGCGAGCGTATCGTAGGTGTCCACGAGCAAGGTCACGTTGTTGGGCAGGGCATCAGCGTAGGCCGCGAAAGCCTCCGCCTCGCTATCGAAAGCCATGACCCACGAGTGAGCGTGCGTCCCGGCAACGGGAATGCCGTATCGCTGCCCCGCCGCCACGTTCGACGTGGCCGTGCACCCACCGATGTAGGCGGCCCGGCTGGCGGAGATTCCTCCGTCGGGGCCCTGCGCCCGGCGGAGCCCGAACTCCAGTAGCCCGTCCCCACCGGCCGCGAGGCGGCAGCGAGCCGCCTTCGTGGCGACAAGGGTCGAGAAGTTGATGCGGTTCAGCAGCGCGGTCTCCACGAGCTGGCACATCGGCAGAGGCCCTGACACGCGCAGTAAGGGTTCGCGCGGAAACGCAACGGTACCCTCAGGCATCGCAGCGACATCTCCCTCGAACCGCATCTCAGCAAGCCACTCAAGGAAGTGCAGACGGAACAGCGGTTGCCCGTCGGCGCCGTTGAGTGAGGCGAGGTAGTCGATGTCTTCAGCGGCGACACGAAACTCACGGAGGAGCTCGATGACATGTTCAAGACCACACGCCACGGCGAAGCCGCCCCCGAAGGGATTCTCGCGAAACGTCAGATGGAAGCATGCCTCTGTGTCTGCAAGACCGGCCGACAGGTACGCTTGCGCCATCGTCAGCTGATACAGATCCGTCAACATGGCGCTCGGCGCCACACCGTGTTCCATCAGGCCGCCCCTCCTCGATCCCTTTCGAGACGACAGCGTAGCACCGGACATGGTCGTGTGGTGCTGCCGCGCATCGATCGCACACCCTTTCGCGCAACGTAGGAAAGCGGGGCGATAGAGACGTGCGCGGATGGGTAGTATCCTCATCGCGGCATGGGTGGGAACGGCCGCATCGGAGCGGAGGATCACTATGGGAACGTCGATGGATCAAGCGCCGAGACGCACGGAAAGCGACTCGCCCGTCGATGTCGCAAGCTGGGCGCGCGACGAGGCCGTCCCTCGCGTATCATGGGGCCACGACCCGTATGCGGATGCCGAGCTCAGACTGCGCACCGAGCGCACGCGCTCCATGATCGAGAAGGCGCGTCTCCAGCTCTTCTGAGACCCCGGTACGCCGCGTCGACGATCCGCCGGGAGCATCATGTGTCGTTTCTGCGTCGAGCATGGCGAAGGTGAACGCTGGTATCTGAACGCGCAGAACTACGCTCACGACCTCAACAGCGACCTTCGTCGCCGTGACTACGTCGTGGGATTCATCGGGGGCTTCGGCGAAACACGATCCTCGGCTCTCAGGTGGGTGGATCGGCTGGATCGGCTGCCCGCCCCGCTTTCCCGCGTCGGCCGCGAACTCGTGTCGCGACGCATGCAGGCGAAGCACTTCGGGCAACCGGTGCCTATCGAGGAGTGTGCGCGCATCTTTGACCTCTCGACCTCGATCACGCTGATTCCCTGCGTCTGCAGAATGCACACGCCCGGACAGCGCGCCGACGAGGTATGCATCTTGGTCACAACACAGCCCGTCGATGCGGTACTCGAAGAGGGTTTCCGTGACTACCAGAACGGGCCCGATGCGCGGGACTTCCAACGCCTCACCAAGCCTCAGGCGATGGACCTACTGGCACAGTGCGAGCGCGACGGCCTCATGCACTCCGCGTGGACGTTCCTCACGCCCTTCACGGCCGCGATATGCAACTGCAATCTGGAAAGCGGGTGCATGGCGATGCAGATGAGTATCGCTCGCGACGTGAAGGTGATGTGGCGCGGCGAATGGGTGGCCACCCTCGATGATGAGCGATGCACGAGATGCGGCGCGTGCGTACGTCGCTGTCCGTTCGACGCGATAGTCGCGAACGGTCAGGCGAGCGTGGACCCGGCGAAGTGCTGGGGCTGTGGAATCTGCCGCTCGGCCTGCAGGGTCGACGCCCTTGCACTGGTCGACCGCCGAGAGGTGCCTGCCGTCGCCGACCTTTGGTGACGCGAGCTTCGCGTCACGTGGCGTTACTACGGCGCAGCTGTGGCTTCTGCGCCGGATGTGGCCTCGGCTCCGGCGGTCGATGGCGCACTGATCGGGACCGGCGCGACGGGGACAGGCTCGACGGCCGCCATACCCAGTAGCGAGGCGAACCCAAGGGCGAACCCCGCCACCCCCACGACGACAGCCAGAACGGTCGTGGCGATGCCGACTATCAGAACGGTGCGCGCCCCTTTGGGGTTGCGCTTCTTCAGCACAAGCCACCCGACCAGTCCGCCAAGCCAACCGAACAGCACCGCCAGCAGCCACCAGTAGAGGGGAACGCGAGGCGCGATGTCGGCAGCGTCGCCCACCCCCTCGAGAGGAGGCAGGTCGAGAAAGTCATCAGAAGAAGGAGCGGAGTCGACCGCCGGCCAACTCGCCGACTCATCGGAACCGGGGACCGCCACGGCCTGGGCGGGCGCAGAGGTGGGCTCGATGGCAGCCGGGGTCGCCGCGGGTCCGAACTCGAACATGCCGTCGTCCCCAGCGGGCGGGGCCGGCGCGGCAGGTGCCGCCGGCGTTGCGGTGCGCGCAGGCCCCAGCGAGTCGCCGTCGAAAGCCAACGCCAACTCAGGATGTACCGCGGCAAACTGCTGCAGCGCTTCTGACGCCTCAGCCGGTGCCATTCCCTGCAGATCCGTCGGCCGGGCCCGACCGCTCACATCGAGTAGCAGCGCGATGAAACTGTCTGTCTTGGCGTTCAGTGCTGTCACGCTGACCTCCCGCGGTGGTGGACCCTCCTCATTGCAGTATCGGTCGTATCGGGCGGTTCGTGAACCTCCCGAGACCAACTGCCCCGCCAAACGTCATCATTCCCGGTAGCGAGGGCGGCCCCTCGCTTGCCATTCTCGGTATTCTGACGCGTCCTTGGGCAATCGGGTGTGGCGGTTCACGAACCTCTTGTGCACCAGGATCGCCACGAGGTCCACGCTGCCCCCTACAGCCCCACTTCGGCCGAGCGCTACGTGCCGCGCCAGCGCGTCGTCCTCGTATCTGATGCGCAACGGCATCCCTGTGACGTTGGGAACATAGAGCCCGTCGCACAGAGAGAAGCGGTACTCCCATTCCCATTCCAGGTCCCCCGAGAGCTCGCCCGAGGCGAAGTCCCTCTCGAACGAAGCGGCGTCGGAGTCAGGACTCGACGTGAGTATCGCCCGGACCACCACCGCTGCGGCCGCCACGGTTGGATCCGGATCGCGTGTCGCGCACGCGAGCCAGGACTCTCGGTGCGGCGTCTCAACCACTTCGAGCAGACCGACCGCCCGGCGCCTCACGCGCGGGTTTTTCGCGCCCAACGCGAGTTCAAACCACCGGATGGTCCTTGGATCACTGTCGAACGCCGACACCCTGTCCGCCCTTCTCCCCGTGCATGAGTTATCGCACACAGGTCTGACAGGAAGGACGGTGTCAACGTGATGCTGGATCGCCCGTCGTGTCCGGCGAGGTTCGCCTCCGGATCGAGCACCCTACTGCGACAAGCTGAACAGGGCGTTGTCCACCTCGGCACGCAGCTCGTCATCGGTCTTCGGCCCGATCCATCGCTTGACCTCTTTGCCGTCGGGCGCGACCAGAACCGTGGTCGGCACCCCCTGGACCCCCTGGGCTGAGGCGAACGTGCTCGCTGCGGCGTCCTTGTCCAGTTCTCCGTAGATGACGAAGTCGATCTGATCGTCGTAGCTTTGCTGGAGCCCGTCGACCACGGGCTTCATCGGGACGCAACCGGGTCAAGTGGAGGTCCCGAAATAGTACAGGGTCGGTCGGCCGGATTCGGAAGGCGGCCACTCTGCCGAGATGACCGAGTCGGTCACCGAGCTCATGAGCGGCGCGATCATCGGGGCCATCGCGAGCCCTACGACCGTCGACACGACCTGCACCGCGATGCCGAACCCTAGCAGCTGTCGCGCGACGCGCGCGTTGGCGTCTCGCGCGACAGCCCAGCCGATGATTCCGCCTATCAGGCCAAGCCACAGCGGAAGCAGCCACATGGCCTTGCTCACGCGGGCACCAGAGGCTGCCGTGTCCAGAAGCGACTTCGACGCCGGCTGTGCCAGCACCTGATCGACAGGGCTCAGCACAGGCTGCACTGCAGGCATCACGGGTGCGCTGTAGGGAGGCGCGTCCGACTCGGACGCGACAGCAGAGGGCGGCGGCACGTCAAGCATCAGAACGCCCTCGTCGATTCGCAGCGGCGTCTGCTCGCCATGCACGGCCAGGTAGCGCTCAAGTAGTGCCGCGCCGTCTTCCTCAGCGATTCCAGGAATCGAGTCGGGCCCGATGTGGCCTCTGAGGCCCAGCTCCTCTGAGATCTGTTCGTCTATGCGAGGCGAGTACTCGACCACTCCGTCTCCTTTGCCGGAGGGAAACGCCACGGCCTAACCGGCGGGCAGCACCGCTACACCCCATCCGGTTCCCGTGTGGGTGCATATGACGATTCCCGCCTCGTAGACGACCAGTTCGTCGACCTCATAGCGGGCGCGAATCTCATCCGCGAGCTTCTCGGCCCGCTCACGATGCATCGCGTAGCCCACAGCGAACGAACCCCGCGTCGCCGTGCCCATCTTCTCTGCGACCCACTCCAACGTGTGCTCCAGCGCGGCCTTCTCTCCCCGCGTGCGAGCCACCGGTTGAAAGGCGCCGTCAGAATCCACGGTGAGCGTGACCTTCAGATTGAGCATCGATCCCAGAAACGCCGAGACCCTCCCGATGCGTCCTCCTCGCGCAAGGTTGTCGAGCGAATCCAGCGCAACGATGAGCCGGACTCGGTCGCGGACCTCCGCGAGCCGAGCCAGAGCGGCATCAGCCGACATGCCCTCCTTGGAGCATCGAGCCGCCTCCATGACCTGCAACCCAAGTCCCCACGACAGGTTCAGCGAATCGAAGACGTGCACCCGACCGGAGAAGTCGGCCGCGGCCTGCCGGGCGGACTCGATCGTCCCGGAGAGTTTGTCTGAGATGTTCACGCTGATGACCGACTCGGCCGTCTCAAGCGCCTGCTCGAACGCCTCCGCAAAGGCGCCCGGAGAGGGCTGCGACGTTGTCGGGAGCTGCGCAGACGCCGTCATGCGCGAGAAGAACTCGTTCTGGGACAGCTCGCCGTCGACGAACGTCTCGGTGCCGAATGTGACGGCAAGCGGCACGATGATGATGCCCTGGGCTCGAGCGATGTCCGCTGCAATGTCTGCGGTTGAATCGGTCACAACTGCGAAAGCGCGCTTCTCTGGCATGGAGGTCTCCCCGTTCGTTGCGTCCTCTACCTATCAGTGGCTACCCGAAGTTCAGGACTGAGTATCCCTGCCAATCACACAGTTCGTAAAGGATTGACGGGCGCGAGGGCGTATCTAGACCCAAGACGGATGCCACATCGACGGGGCCGCAAAGCGGGGGGTTCGATTCGGCATGAATACAGCGGTTCTCGTGTTCACCGGCTTTTTGCTGGTGGCACTCATCCTCGGATACGTGCTCGTGACCATACCGCGGTGGCTCGCGCCCAAAGAGCCGAGCGCGCAGAAGTCACGGACGTACGAATGCGGCGAGATCCCGGTCGGCGAACCGCGGGTGCGGTTCCACACGGGCTACTACATCTTCGCGCTCGCGTTCGTGGTCTTCGATGTCGAGGCGGTCCTGCTGTTTCCCTGGGCCGTGATCATGCACAAGCTCGGCGCGGTCGGACTCGTCCAGATGGGCGTGTTCATCGCAATCCTGATGCTCGGCCTGGTCTACGCGTGGCGCAAGGGGGTGCTCGAGTGGGCCTAGATGAAGAGACCGGCGCGCTCATCGCGCCCCTGCAGAGTCTGCTCGATTGGGCACGCGGCCACTCCATGTGGCCGCTGACGTTCGGCACCGCCTGTTGCGCGATCGAGATGATGACCGTCGGATCCGCGCGCTACGACACCGATCGGTTCGGCATCTTCTTTCGCAACTCGCCGCGACAAGCTGACTGCATGATCGTCGCAGGGACCATCAACCTGAAGATGGCGCCGCGCCTCCGATTGCTCTACGAGCAGATGTCCGCCCCGAAGTATGTGATCGCGATGGGCTCGTGCGCCGTCGGCGGCGGACCGTTCGCTGCTGGCTACAACGTCGTCAACGGCGTAGACACGATCGTACCCGTCGACATCTACCTCACGGGCTGCCCCCCTCGTCCCGAGGCTCTGATCCATGCGCTGCTCACGCTCATGGAGCGCAACGCCGCCGGCGAGATATCCGCGGCCCAGCGCCACGCGGCAGAGCTGCGCCGGGCCACGCAGGAGGCAGCTTCGTGACGAGCACGGTCCACATCGACACGCGGCCTGAGGTGATCCTGGCGAGCATGCAAGAGGCGGAGCGCCCCTGCCAGATCGGGCCCGGCGCAATCCGCTGCGCGAGCACGACCCCCCACGAGCTGCGCGGCATGCTCCAGGGCCTCCGCGACGAGCACGGCTTTGCCGACCTCGAGCTCCTGACCGCCGAGGAGCTGCATCCCGCCGCGTCGGACGAGACCGACACGGCAGGCGTCGACAACGCCGACGAGGCGGCGGGCGATATCCGGTCCGCTGGCGTCCGCATGGTCTACGCGCTCACCCGGCGCACCGACCGCACCACGATGGTCATCCACGTCGACGTTGCCGACGGCGCCCTCACCGTCCCGAGTGTCGCGAGCCTGTGGTCTGGTGCCGCACCGCTCGAACGGGAGGTGTACGACCTATTCGGGGTGGAGTTCACCGAACACCCCGCGCTCTGCCGCATCGTCCTGCGCGACGACTTCGAGGGACACCCCTTGCGCAAGGGCTTCGCTTTGGATGGCTCGGGCGTCAGTGCGGACACGGCCCGCACCGCCGTCAAGTCGCATGGCGATGCGCACCTGCTCGCCGACGGCACTGCATCGGCGGCTCTCATCCCGGGGCTGCCGCCCGAATCGCTTCCCTCAGCGCATCCGGGCTTTCAGACCGAGCGCATCGTCGTCCACATGGGACCGCAGCACCCGAGCACCCACGGAGTGCTTCACCTGTGGCTCGTTCTCGACGGCGAAACCGTCGTGGCCGCCCAGCCGACGCAGGGCTACCTGCACCGCTGCATCGAGAAGCTCGCCGAGTCGCGCGACTACCGCGCGTGCACCGCGCTGCTCGACCGCTGCGACTACGTGTCCGGGTTCCACACCGAACTCGCCCACGTTCTGGCTGTGGAGGAGCTGTGTGGCATCGAGCCCACGCCGAAGGCCGATTACCTGCGTGTTGCGATGTCAGAGCTCGTGCGTATCACGAGCCACCACACCTGGTACGCGGCAGCGGGACTGGATGCCGGAGCCCTGACGCCCTTCCTCTACGCCTTCATCGACCGCGAGCTGATCGTCGACTTCTTCGAAGAGGTCACGGGCGGGCGCATGATGTTCAACTACTTCCGCCCCGGAGGCGTCAAAGACGACCTACCTGCCGGCGCCGCCGCACGCATGATCGAGTACCTTCGCGGGTTCGACCGGTCGGTGGATGATTACGAAGCGCTGCTCACCGGCAACGAGATCTTCCGAGCGAGGACCCGCGGCATCGGGTTCCTCTCGCGCGCCACCATCCGGGACTACTGCGTCACGGGACCGATGGCGCGCGCCTCGGGCGTCGACATCGACCTGCGCCGCGATCGGCCGTACGCGGCCTATGACCGCCTGCCGGTCAACGTCATGCTCGGCGAGACGGGCGACACATTCGACCGATACCTCGTGCGAGTGGCTGAGATGCGCGAGTCTGCGCGTCTGGCGCTCGCCGCGCTCGAGGGACTGCCCGAGGGCCCGCACATCGCTGAAGGCGTGCCGCGCGTTATCAAGCCGCCAAAGGGGGCTTCCTACCGAGCCGTCGAGAGTCCGCGCGGTGAGCTCGGCGTGTACCTCGTGAGCGACGGCAGCGCCCACCCGTGGCGCCTGAAGGTGCGCTCCCCGACCTTCTCAAACATCCACGCCGCGGGACCTCTGTGTGCGGGACTGCGCCTGGCTGACGTCGCGCCCGTGGTCGGATCGATCGACATCGTCATGGGAGAGATCGACCGATGAGCGCAGTGATCAGCATACTCATCGGCGTCATCGCGGTCGTCGTCGTGGTCATGCTGAACACCGTCTTCGTGATGTGGCTCGAGCGTAAGTTTCTCGGCCACCTGCAGCAGCGCCGCGGTCCGCTGCGCACCGGCTTCCACGGCCTGCTGCAACCGTTTGCCGACGCACTCAAGCTGCTCGGCAAAGAGGACCTGGTGCCGGCGGGAGCAGACCGTGGGCTGTTCATCGTTGCGCCGCTCATAGCTTTCACTCCCGCGATCCTCATCTACGCGGCGATGCCGTGGGCAGAGCAGTTCGGCGGCGCGAGCTCCGAGGTCGGGCTGTTCATGCTCTTCGCGATCGCGGCGCTCTCCCCCGTCGGCATCGTCGTGGCCGGCTGGGCCTCGCACAACAAGTACTCGCTCATCGGTGGCCTGCGCGCCGCCGCGCAGCAGGTCAGCTACGAAGTGCCCCTTCTCCTGTCGGTCGTCGGAGTCGTCATGCTCGCCGAATCGATGAACCTGTCCGATATCGTCTCAGCGCAAGGCGGTGTGTGGAACGTCGTCACTCAGCCGCTCGGCTTCCTCATCTTCTTCATCGGAATGCTCGCCGAGCTCAACCGCGTGCCGTTCGACCTTCCCGAAGCCGAGTCCGAACTCGTGTCCGGCTTCAACACCGAGTACTCGAGCATGCGCTTCGCGCTGTTCTTCCTCGCCGAGTACATGAATGTCTTCACGTGGTCGCTCATCGGCGCGCTCGTGTTCCTGGGCGGCTGGTCGGGACCGCTTCTGCCCGGAATCGTGTGGCTCGCTCTCAAGACCTACGCGATGATCCTGCTCATCATCTGGGTACGCGGAACGCTCCCGCGCGTACGCATCGACCAGCTCCTCGGCATCTCGTGGAAGATCCTGCTCCCGGCTGCGCTCGGGGGAGTCATGCTCACAGCCGTCGGCATCGTGCTCGGCACGTTCGCGCTCGTGGTGCTGCAGATAGCCGGTGCAATCCTGCTTGCCTGGGTCATCGCGAAGCTCGGCGCCGAGGCCGGTAACCACGCACGGGCGGCGGCACAGCCATGATCGGGATACTCCGGGGCATGGCCTCGACCATCACGCACCTCTTCCGGCCCAACTTCAATGGCGGCTATCCGGACACGCCCAAGGTGCTGCCTGAGCGCTCGCGCATGTCGTTAGCGCTCGCGTTTGGCGAGAACGGGCTCCCCCTGTGCAAAGCCTGCGGGCTGTGCGAACGCAGCTGCCCGGACGCGGCCATTCGCATCGTGACGAACAAGCGCGAAGACGGACCCGGGCGCGTTTTGGACAGTTTCGAGATCGATCTCGGGCTCTGCATGTACTGCGGACTGTGCGTCGAGGTGTGCCCCGCCGCCGGCATCATGCATACCGGGCACTTCGAGGTCTCGACCCCCGACCGTGCCGACACCCGCCTCACACTGTGGCCGGCGACCGTCGCCACTCGGCCGGCACCCGCAAACCCCTCGTCAGAGGCGGTGAGAGCGTGAGCATCGAAGGCGTGCTGTTCTACGCGTACGCGGCGGTAGCGGTCATAGGCGCTGTCGGCGTCGTCTTCGCCCCCCGACTGATCCACGCGGTCGTATGGCTGTTCATCACGATGATCGCGCTCGCCGGACTGTACCTGCTCATCGGCAGCGAGTTGCTCGCCGGCGTACAGCTGTTCATCTACGGTGGCGCGGTCACGATACTCGCCCTGTTCGCGATCATCCTGGCGCGACCCACGAATGAGGCCCGCCCCAGCGGGATATCCGCGTGGGTTGCGGGGGCCGGCTCCGCCGCGCTGCTCGCCGCTTTGGGTGTGGCTGTCGCCGCCAGCGCCTCGCTCGACACGATTCCAGGCCCGGTGCCGCTCACCGCGGCGATCGCGACCGAGCTGTTCACTCGCCACGTGGTCCTGTTCGAAGTCGCGGGCCTGCTGCTTACGGTCGCCTTGGTCGGCGCGATCATCATGGCCCGAACGGACGGTGACGCATCGTGATCACCGGCGCTCACTACGTCGTTCTTGCGAGCACGCTGTTCTGCATCGGCCTGTTCGGTGCGATGACCGCCCGCAGCGCCCTGCGAATCGTGGTGTGCATCGAGCTCATGATCAACGCCGCGATCCTCAGCATCATCGCCTTCGCAGCCACCAACGCCGCTCAGCCGGTTTCGGGCCTGAGCTTCGTGCTACTCATCGCCGTCGTATCCGCCGCCGAGGTTGGTCTGGCACTCGCGCTCATCGTCTCCCTCAGCCGATCGAGCAACATAACGGCCGTCGACAGTTACTCGTACTTGAAGGGATAACGGTATGCCACCGCTTCTCAGTCTCATGGTGCTCCTGCCCCTCGTCGGAGTCGTCTCGATGGCGCTCGTGCCGGCGCATCATCCTACGTGGCCGCGATGGATCGCAGCGGCTACCTCGGCAACAGTGCTGGCTATCGCGGTGTTTGTGGCCGTCACGTTTGAGCCGGGAGGCGGGATCCAGTTCGTGGAGCGACACGCGTGGATCCCGGTCATCGACGTGAACTACTACCTGGGGATCGACGGACTGTCGGTACTGCTCGTGACGCTCTCGGCGCTTCTCTCGTTCCTCGCCGTGATGGCCAGCTGGCGCCTTGAGAAGCGCCCGAAGTTCTACTTCGCCATGATCCTGCTTCTGGCTGTTGGCACGAACGGCGTCTTCATGGCCCTCGACTTCGTGCTCTTCTACGTGTTCTGGGAGCTTGTCCTCGTCCCGATGTACTTCCTGATCGCCGTGTGGGGCGGGGAGCGCCGGGCGTACGCGGCAGTCAAGTTCTTCCTCTACACGATGCTCGGCGCAGTGCTCATGCTCGTCGGGATATTGGCTGTCTACCTGCATCCCATGGGTGGCACGTTCGACATGATCCAGCTTGCCGACCGCGGATTCCCCGTTGAGTTCCAGTGGTGGGTCTTCCTGGCCTTCTTCCTCGGGTTTGCCGTCAAGGTACCTGTGTGGCCCCTTCACACCTGGCTTCCCGACGCGCACGTCGAAGCCCCCACCGCGGCCTCAGCACTCCTTGCCGGCATCCTGCTCAAGATGGGCACCTACGGCTTCATGCGCATCTCGCTGCCGATCCTGCCCGAGGCTTGGGCCCAGTGGCGCCTGTTCATCGCGGCTCTCGCCGTCATCTCGATCATCTACGGCGCACTGGTGGCCTTCGCACAAAAAGACCTCAAGAAGCTCGTCGCCTACTCCTCGGTGTCGCACATGGGGTTCGCGATGCTCGGTATCGCGGCGGGCACCGCGGTGGGGCTCAACGGGGCGCAGGCCGTCAACATCAGCCATGGATTCCTCTCCGCGATGCTGTTCCTCAGCGTGGGGATGGTCTACGAGCGTTCCCACACGCGCCAGATCGCTGAGGTCTCCGGCTTGGCTACACAGGCACCCGTCCTGGCCGGCTTGTTCGCGTTCGCGGCGTTCGCCTCACTGGGACTCCCCGGTCTCTCGGGCTTCGTCGGCGAGTTCCTATCGCTGCTCGGGGCATGGCAGTCGACGCTTCCTCCCGGCTACACCGTGGCCGCAGCCATCGGCGTCTTGCTCGGAGCAGCCTACATGCTGTGGATGGTTCAGCGGGTCATCCTTGGCGAGGTCTCTGACTCGATCTCAGGGGTGTCTGACGCGACGCCCCGGGAGCTCGTCTGCTTGATGCCGCTTGCAGCGCTGTCGCTGGCCATGGGCATCTGGTGGCTGTGGACGCTGCAGTTCTTCGACCCGTACTCCAGCGCACTCGCGCAGATTCTCGGCGGATAGAGTGAACGCCGTGACGACGCCTGAGGACACCGCATGACGTGGCTTGTGGCCATACCGGCACTGCCGGCTCTGTGCTTCTTCGTATTCCTCGTCGCCCCTCCGCGTGCACGCGACCGCATGCTCGCGCTGCCTGTCGCCTGCTCAGTGGTCACGCTGGGTCTGTCCATCGCAGCCTTCGCGGCGGCCTGGCCCGGAGGCACCGAGGAGCCGGTGTGGAGAGGGGCTGTTCCCTTCGCCGTGCTCAACGGCTCGACGCTCGAGTTATCCATGGCGCTCGACCCCCTCGCAGCGGTGATGCTTCTGGTCGTCACGCTGATCGGGGCGTGCGTTCAGGTGTACTCCCTCGGGTACATGCATCGCGATGAGCGCAAGGGGTGGTACTTCGCGGTATTGTCGCTGTTCACCTCTGCCATGCTCATCCTCGTGCTGTCGGACACGCTGCTCCTGACGTTCATGGCTTGGGAGCTCATGGGGCTGTGCTCGTACCTGCTCATCGGCTTCTGGCACCAGATGGAGGCTCCGCGCAAAGCGTCGCAGAAGGCGTTTCTGACCACCAAGGTCGGCGACATAGGCTTTCTGATCGCCCTGTTCGTCATCTACGCCACGGTGGGCTCGTTCGAGTATCGAGTCGTGCTGGATTCTCTGGGCGAGTGGCCTGCCGCCGCAGCCGCCGTCGCCGGGGTCGGACTGGTCTTCGCGGCGATGGGCAAGTCAGCGCAGGTTCCCCTTCACGTGTGGCTGCCCGACGCGATGGCAGGGCCCACGCCCGCATCGGCGCTCATCCACGCTGCGACCATGGTCGCAGCCGGCATCTACGTGGTGGCGCGCATGTTGCCGCTCATCGCTCTCACGCCCTGGGTGCTGGAGTTGACGCTCGCCATCGGACTGGCCACCGCCCTGATGGGAGGACTCCTCGCCTGCGTGCAACATGACGTGAAGAAGGTGCTTGCGTACTCGACGATCTCGCAACTCGGCTTCATGTTCATCGCGCTTGGTGCCGGGAGCGCCGAGATTGCGCTCTTCCACCTCACCACGCACGCGTTCTTCAAGTCGCTGCTGTTCTTGGGCGCGGGCGTCATCATCCATTCCGCGAAGACGCAGGATATGCGGCTGATGGGCGGATTGGGGCGTCGCATGCCGTTGACCGCCGGCGCGTTCACTATCGGTACCTTCGCGCTCGCCGGGATCTTCCCCCTATCGGGATTCTTCTCCAAAGACGAGATCGTCGCCGTGCTGGTGCACGATCACCGCCTCTTCGCGACCGGAGTGACGCTTCTCGCTTCGGGCATCACGGCGTTCTACGTGAACCGGATGCTGTTCCGGGTGTTCTCGGGACCCGAGCAGACCGAGGATCTGCATGAGGGACACCACTCGATGGTCGTCGCGCTCATGACGCTTGCGAGCATCACCGTCGTTCTGGGCTGGGCGTCGCCAGGCTTCACGGAGTTCCTCGGCGGAGAAGGAGTGTGGCCCGAGTTGGCCGTCGCCCTGCCCTCGATGCTCGTCGCCATCACCGGGCTCGTGGCCAGCTGGTGGATCTACGGTCGCAAGCACGTCGTCGTCAACACCAAGATATACAAGCACCGTTTCGCCCGGCTGTACGGCCTGCTTGAGCAGAAACTGCACTTCGACGATGTGTACCACGCGCTCATCATCGCTCCGTACTTCCGGCTCACCGACGCCTTGGCCAACGCGGACCGCACCCTCCTCGACGGTGCGGTCAACCTCGTCGTGCGCGGCTGGAGCCGTGCCGCCGATGCCGCCTGGCGTTTCGACAACGTGGCCGTCGACGGCTTGGTGAACGCCGCGGGGCGGACCGACGTGGCCGCAGCGAACCTTCTCGACCAGTTCGACTCCACCTTCATCGATGGGGCCGTGAAGGGCACGGGCAGGGTAGTGAGCGCCGCAAGTGAACTGCGGCGAGTCCACACAGGCAACACACGGACGTACCTGCTCGCCATCGGATCGGCGGCGATCATTCTCGTTCTGGTGCTGGTCAGATGAGCGGCGGCGGCGCGATGTCGGAGATGCTCGTCAGCGCCGGATACCTGGCGCCCCAACTGATTGTGGCCCTGACCGGGGCGATCGTACTGATCGCAGACCTGATTCGCATCAATCACGGGCCTCACGAGCATCCCGGGAGACCATGGATCGCGGGTGTCGGCATCGCAGGTCTGATCGCCGCCGCGGCAGCCGCGGTGTTCGCGCCGAGTGGGGCCTCGCTGTTCGGAGGTTCGATCGCGGTCGACACACTGACGCGCTACTTCGACCTCGTGTTCATCGCGATCGGCATTGCGGTCCTCGCGGTCTCGATAGACTCGGTTCCCCGCTTCACACCTTGGGTTGCCGAGTTCTACGCTCTCGTCATCTGGTGCACCGCCGGCAACATGTTCGTCGCGCTGGCCACCGATCTGTTCGGCCTGATGGTCTTCTTGCAGTTGACGAGTCTGCCGTTGATCGCGCTGCTCGGCGTCGCGAAACGCGATCCCCGGACCCGCGAGGCCGCGCTGAAGTACCTTCTTGCGGTGCTGATCTCGACGGCCCTGCTGCTTTGGGGGGTCTCCCTCGTCTACGGCGCGTTCGGCACCGACGACATGGCGGCGATCGGCGAGGCGCTGGCCGCGGGCCCGGCCATGTCGGCTCTGGGCATGGCGGGCCTGGCGTTCGTGCTGGCGGGCTTCGCGTTCAAGATCGCGGCCGTGCCCTTCCAGTTCTGGGTTCCGGACGTCTACGAGGGTGCGCCTCCCGTCGTCGTCACGTTCTTATCCGTGGGCTCCAAGCTCGCGGGTTTCGCACTTGTCATGCGGTTCTTCAACGTTTCGCTCGGCAACGTGAGTGCTCTTTCAGTCGTGCTCGCTGTTCTCGCCGCGGCCTCCATGACGTTGGGGAACCTCGGCGCCCTCAAACAGAAGAACGTGCGCCGGCTTCTTGCCTACTCAGGTATCGCCCAAGCGGGGTATCTACTCGTCGGTCTCGCGGCCTCGAGCGAGACCGGCTCGTCTGCGGTGCTGTTCTACTTGGCGGCCTACGCTGTTGCCAACCTGGCAGCTTTCACCGTGGTCGTGGCCTACGTGGACGCGACGGGGAGAGACCGCGTGAGCGGTCTCACGGGGCTGTCGAAGCAAAACCCCCTAGCGGCATTCTCGCTCGCCGTCGCACTGATGTCCCTTGCGGGGCTACCGCTGACCGTCGGCTTCATGGCCAAGTTCTACGTCTTCCTCTCGGCCGCCGAGGCGGGGCTGTACTGGCTCGCAATCATCGCCGTCGTCAACGCCGTGATCGCGTTCTACTACTATCTCAGGATCGTCTGGGCGCTCTACGTGCCGGACGCGGAGGATGTCGACCGGGTCGCCATCTCGCGCAGGCATGCGGCGGTCATGGTCGTCGGCACCGCGGGCATCGTGATCCTGGGAGTCCTCCCCGCACCGCTGATGAACGCCGCAAGCGCCGCAGCACGCGTGCTGTCCGGCAGCTAGGCAGGCGCTCGCCGCCCTGACGCGTTTCCCCTGTGCCCCCTCCTCCACGGCCTTCGCCGAGTCGGTAAGCCGCTGTTTGGAGCCCGGTTGGATGCGCGTGGGATGCTCACCGCACACCGGACTGACCCTCCCGCCTTGTTCCGGGCCGTCCAAGCTCGCTCGGTCGATCCGGCGAGCCCGTCGAATGAGGTGGGTTTGATGCAGGCACGCATGAGTATCTCTGTGATCGCCGCCGTGATGGCCGGAGTTGTCGCGGCAACAGCTTGGGGACTGTCCGTCTCGGTGGTCGCTTCGGCCCCGCGCACGATTCGCGGCGAGATCCCGGGTTCCCACGGACGAGTTGCACGAGGGTCCAGCCATCCTGTGGTCAGTGCGCCTTGGGGCAGTGGCCTGGGAGAGGTCGGCCTTGCGACCGACGGAGAGTCGCGCGGACCGATGAGCTTCGGCGTCGACGACCGAGAGCGAGTCTGGGTGCTCGATCAGGAGAACGGACGGCTGCTGTGCTTCGACGACGGAGTGGTGGATCTCAGCGTGTCTCTCCCCCCGGGCGAATTCGAGGATGTGGCCGTCGAGCGGGATCGCATCTGCGTGCTGGCTCGCAACGGCAGCCGTCGGGTGGTGGTCTTTGATGGGGGCGGCCGCGAGCTCGGACAGATCTCCATCGCGCAGAGCGTTCCCCCGGTGCTCCATGTCCGAATTGAGGGATCGGACGTGGTCGTCGAGTGCCCGATGCCTGACTCCCGCAAGAATCACACGATCGCCACGCTCGCCCCGCTTCGGGCCGTGGCCCCCGAAGGTACCTCGGTGAGAAGTGGAGTCGCCCTGCGGGGAGGGGCGCGCGCGTCCGCCTCACTGGCATCCTCGCGTGACATCGCCATCGACGTCACCTCAGGTGGTCTTGAGCGTGCTCGATTGCGACTGCGCTCCGAACTGGACGTCGTGTCCATCCTCGACGTATCCGGGGACGCCCGCGGCGGGCTGTACGTCACGAGCGTGCTCGCCAGCGACACCACCTTGCCGAACACCGGTGTCCCCCTGCTCAGCGTCGCCCACTATGCTCCGTCGGGAGAATCGCTCAGCTGGGCCATGACTCCGTATGAGCCCCTCACCGACGTGTTGCGCAGGGTCGTCGTCACCCCCACGGGCCGCGTCTACCGGATGGACTCAGACGAAAACGGACTGAGGATAGTCCGCTGGAACCTGTCGCCGTCAAGCGAGAGGAGCTCACGATGAGAACGAGCGCAGGGAGTCTCGGGCAGCCGCTTCGCTCAGTGGCGGGCGTACTCGTGGCCGCTGTCACGATCACACTGGCGGCAGCGTCTCCCACGCCCGCTTCGGCATGCACCTGCCCCGTTCGCAGTGACGCCGCCTGTGTGAACACAGCCGCCAGCGGCATCGGAAGCCCGTACCGCTGGGGAGGCGCCCGATGGTCGACCTACGACAGAAACTGGGCGGGCGCGGACTGCTCCGGCTTCGTGGTCAAGTGCTGGCAGGTACCGCGCGCATCGTCGATCTACGAGGAGTACCACCCCTACGGCACCTATCACCTCTTCAACACCTCAGCGCACTGGTACTCGATCGGGAGAGCCTCAGCCGCGCGCGCCGATGCGGTCGGTTACCCCGACCCCGACGCCGGTGGCCCGATGACAGGGCATGTCGTGCTCTACGATCGAGGAGACCCGTACGGATGGGCGCTCGTCTACGAAGCTCCGGGCACCGGTAAGCGAATACGGCACGCCTGGCGAGATATCTCGGCCTCCAAGTGGAAGTTCCGCAGGCGCCACAATCTGGTCCGATCGAGCTGACGCGGACGTCGGGCGCTCGGCACCGACGGTCTGACGCCGGGCGCCCGACGCACGAAGGAATCAGGCTTCAAGCTCGCGTGAGAGGGCTTCATTGACGACCTTGGGGTTGGCCTGCCCGCCGGTCTCACGCATGACCTGGCCCACGAAGAACCCCATGAGTCCGGTCTTGCCTGCGCGATACTCCTCGACCTTGCCCGGGTTCGCCTGAAGCACGCGCGCAACCACTGCGTCGATGGCCCCGGTGTCTGAGACCTGAACGAGTCCCTGGAGTTCGACGATCGCGCCGGGCGCGTCCCCCGTGGCGGCCATCTCGGCAAAGACCATCTTGGCCTGCTTCGAGGAGATCGTCTCACCTTCCACGAGTTCGACGAGCTCGACGACCATACTCGGGACGATACGCGACTCGGTGACCGCGATGCCCTCTGCGTTGAGATGGGCAGAAAGGTCGTTGAGCATGACGTTGGCAACGGACTTGGCGTGCGCCACGCCACCGATGGCGACCGCCGCCTCCAAGAACTCCGCCATGTCCACATCTGAGGAGAGCGAAGCTGCATCGGCTGCAGAAAGACCCCAATCGCCGATGAACCGCGCCTTCTTGGCGTCAGGGAGCTCGGGCAACCTCTCCCGTATCCGGTCTATGAACTCATCGGCGAACTCGAAGGGCACCATGTCAGGCTCCGGGAAATAGCGATAGTCGTGCGCCTCTTCCTTGCTCCGCAACGCGCTCGTGCGCTTCGCCCCGGCATCCCAGTGACGTGTCTCCTGCACGATGCGCCCGCCACCCTCAAGCACCTCAGCCTGACGGACGATCTCGTAGGCCAGGCCATCGTGCAACGATTTGAAGGAGTTCATGTTCTTGATCTCGGCCCTGCAGCCGAACTCCGACGCGCCGCGCGGACGAAGCGATATGTTCGCATCGACCCGCATCGAACCCTCTTCCATGTTGCAGTCGGAGATGCCCAGCGTGAGCCAGATGAGCCGCAGCTTCTGTGCGAACGCGCGGGCCTCGGCGGGGGTGTGGATATCGGGCTCGCTCACAAGCTCGATCAGCGCTGTCCCCGCACGGTTGAAGTCAACAAGCGACTTGGTCGCACCGGCGAGCCTTCCCTCGCTGCCGCCGACGTGAATCATCTTCCCGGTATCCTCTTCAAGGTGTATCCGTGTGATACCGATGCGCGTCGTGTAGCCACCGCCGTCACGCCGCTCGATCGCTCGGTCACCGGGGGCGCCCGAGTCAAGCCGCTGGACTACGCCGTCCCCCTCGATGTCGATACTCACGTGACCACTCTCGCAGAACGGGTGGTCGTACTGTGAGATCTGATAGTCCTTGGGCATGTCGGGATAGAAGTACTGCTTGCGGTGGAAGAGCGAGCGTCTGGCGATCTCGCAGTTCGTCGCCAACCCCGCGAGCACCGTCTGCTCGATAGCGAACGCGTTGGGCACCGGCAGCGCACCCGGCAGGCCAAGGCAGACCGGGCACACGCGGGTGTTGGGCTCACCACCGAACGAGACAGGGCAACCGCAGAACATCTTCGTCCTGGTGGACGTAAGCTCGGTGTGGATCTCGAGACCGATCACGGGTTCCCAGCGCTCGATCACCTCAAGCAGGAGGTCCTTGGACATGGGGCGGTAGTTCCTTCCGACGCGGTATCTGGTTCGCCCTTAGGAGCGCAGCACACAACGCACACCGCACGATTCTACCTGAGCGTCAGATCGCCCACGATCGGCCCGCGCGATCAATCACTCCTGATGAAGTCCGGTCTCGGGCATGAACGTACCCACCAGACCGCCGAACCGCCCGCTCTCATCAATCAGGCGGTCGGTCCGGACGGTGAGTTCCACCCGCCATCCGTTCTGCCATTTCACCGTGACCGGAATGCCCTTGAGGCCGTGCTCGGCCACAACGAGCCCGGCGAAATCCAACGATGAAGGCCCCCCCGCCACACGGACGCTCCAGCCGGGGGTCTGCACCTCGCCCGAGTCAGTCTCCGTGAGGTCAAGCACCTCTCGCGCCGTCTCATTGGCAAAGGTGATGCGCCCGACATCGTCAAGCACGATTATGCCAGCGGGTGCGGCGTCGAGGATGCCCAGCGCAAGCGCCTGGGAACGCGCAGCCGCCCGCTGAGCGGAAAGGAGCTCGTTCTCCCTCTGGCGCACGTACAACGCATAGGCCGCATACACGATCAGGGGCGGGAACAGCATCTCGACGTAGTCTTCGGCCGCGTCGAGCGCATCCGTCACCCCGGCGTGCTCGAGAACGTTAGAGAACATCGCGAACGCGTAGACGAGCAACGCGCCCATCAGGCACGCCTTGGCAACGCCGCTCAGTGTCCCTCTGCCGCGGGACGGCACCCGGGCCAACAGCCAGACGGCGACCACGAAGGCGACCAGGGCGGCTGCGTCGACCGCGGGCACGAGCACGCTCACGAACGCTCACCCCCGACCTGACGGGCAAGTGCCCTCACGCCGATGACGAATGCGACCCCGGCGCACAGTAACGCAACGTGTTCTGCGAGATTGAGAAGCTCACCTGCGGCTCCCCCCACACCCTCAAGAATCGTCAGCGTGTAGGACGCGACCATGAGGAAGTAGCCAATCAGAAGAGCAGGTGCCCCCTGAAGGGCACGGGATTTTCTCCAGATCGCCACTACGAGAGGTAGCACAGCTACGGCGATGACCAGGTTGATCAGCTCGCTGACGCTCAGTTCCACGCTTGTGCCTCCCCGTCTACGCAGGCCCCCCACAAGCGGGTATGTGCCCAAAGTTCGTCCTCGCATCGCACCCGGACTCACCGAGCGCCGCAACGCTCTCTAGGGCTCTATCTCCTTGGCCACAAGACAGATGACCGGATAGCGCACCTCAGAGATCGTGCCGGCCGCGGGGAACTGTCCGATGACCGAGCCGACCTTCTGCCCGGGGGCTTCGACCTCAATGACAACCGGCTTGAGTCCTACGGCTGAAAGCGCGGTAGTGGCTTCGGCAGAGCTGCTCCCGACGACCGAAGGGACCACCACGGTGGTGACCGGCCCCCGTGACACAAGCAACCCCACCGTGTCGCCGGCCTGCACCTTCCTCCCAGCGCTCGGCATCTGAGAGATGACGACGCCCTTGGCAGTGATCGGGCTGTAGACGGACACGACCGCCGACTTCAGCCCGGCTGCCTGCAGCGCTGCGGTCGCCTGCTTGCGCGCGTCTCCCGCCACGTCGGGCACCGTCACGGTCCCGCTGCCAAACCCCTTCGACACGAGGACTTGCACTGACGATCCCGGTGCCACGGACGTCGACGGCAACGGCGTCTGCGTCACAACGATACCCGCGCCGATACTCGGATCGAGCGACTGGTACACCCTCGCGGTCAATCCACGCGTCTGGATGAGCGCGACAGCATCGCCTTCCCCCAGCCCGACGACCGATGGAACGGCGGCGTCGCCGGGAGCCGGGCCCTTGGAGACGGCGACCGCCACCGGATTGCCCGGCATGATCTCAGTCCCCGGGAGGGGAACCTGCCCTATCACGAACCCGACCGCAACCGTAGCGTTGTGCGACGACACCACCTGAGGTCGCAGCCGCGCCTCGGCTAGAATCGCAGCCGCATCCTCGGTACCAAGGCCGACCACGTTGGGTACCTTGGCCTGCTCGGGTGCAGCGGCAACCGTGAATGAGACCGCAGCGTCAGGCTTAAGCGTGCTACCCGCCTCCGGGTCCTGCGCGATGATCGTTCCCGCGGGTGCAACATCAGTCGGGACCTCGCTCACTTTGCCCAGTTGCAGATCGACGTCGTTGAGAGTCTGAGTTGCTTCCGCAGGCTGCGTGCCGACCAAGTCCGGCACCACGATGCCTCGCGACGTGAACCACCACCAGCCGTATGTGCCCGCAGCGGCGACGCCGATCACGGCCAAACCCAGGAGCAGCCACACCCACCACCGGGAACGGCGTTCGGGGCCCATGTCCACGGCCAACGGAGCCCCCAGCGGATCTACGGCGACCTCGTCTTTCGCAGGCTCCGCCTCGCCGGTCATCTCATCGCCTGCGTCGGCTCCCGGAGCGCCGTCGCCCGGCTCGATCACAGGGACTTCCTCTTGCGCCCAGTACACCGACTCGGCGTCAGGCTCGGGCTCAGGCTCGGCGTCAGGCTCGGGCTCGACTTCGGGCTCGGCATCCGGCTCGGGCTCGACCTCGGGCTCGGCGTCCGGCTCAGGCTCGGGCTCGACCCCGGGCTCGACCCCGGGCTCGACTTCGGACTCGGCGTCCGGCCCAGGCTCGGGCTCGGACCAAGCGTCGGGCTCGGACTCCTCGCGGGGCACGGAGCCGTAGGGGGGCCTGGTTTCGTCAGTCATCGCTTCCCTCTCACGTCACGCTCGGCCAGACAACGCTTTGACAGCGGTCGGCGTTGCATCGAACGCTGTCGCCGCCTCGAACGCACGGGCCGCTTTGAGCACCGTCGCCTCGGCGAAGTGGGTACCGATCAGCTGAAGCCCTACGGGCATACCGGACTCGCTCCCCAATCCTGCGGGAACCGAGACACCGCAGTTACCTGCGAGGTTCACCGGAATCGTGTAGATGTCTGAAAGATACATCGCAAGCGGATCGGCCGACTTCTCGCCGATTTTGAACGCGGTAGTCGGCGAGGTCGGCGTCAAGAGCACGTCGTAGTCAGCAAATGCGCTCTCGAAGTCCTGGATGATGATGGTCCGGGCCTTCTGCGCCTGACCGTAGTAGGCGTCGTAGTAGCCTGCGGACAGGGCGTACGTCCCCAGCATGATGCGCCGGATGGACTCTGGACCGAACCCCTCGGCTCGCGAGCGCATGTACAGATCGAGCACGTCTGTGGCGTCGGCTACCCGATGGCCGTACCGAATCCCGTCGAAGCGTGCGAGGTTCGACGAGGCCTCAGCGGGCCCGATGATGTAGTACGCGGACAACCCATGTTGTGCCGATGGCAGGTTGACCTCGCCGATCTGGGCTCCCAATGACGCGAACGTATCGGCCGCCGCCAGAGTCGCAGCCTTCACCTCAGGAGCGACGCCCTCCATGTCGAGCATGTCGCGCACGACCGCGATGCGCATGCCGGCCACACCGTCATCGAGGCCGACGGTGAAGTCCTCGGACGGACGAGTGACGCTCGTCGCGTCCATCGGATCCTTGCCGCATATGGCGTTGAGGGATAGCGCGCACTCCTCGACGCTCTTGGAGAACGGACCGATCTGATCCAGCGACGATGCGAAGGCGACACAGCCGTAGCGCGACACACGACCATAGGTGGGCTTCATCGCGACCACGCCGCACAACGATCCCGGCTGCCGGATAGAGCCACCGGTGTCGCTGCCCAACGTGATCGAGGCCATTCCGGCGCTGACCGCCGCAGCCGATCCACCGCTGGAACCACCGGGCACCCGCTCGAGATCCCACGGATTGCGCGTCGGGCCGAAGGCTGAGTTCTCGGTGGATGAGCCAAACGCGAACTCGTCCATGTTGAGCTTGCCGATCGGCACCGCACCCGCGTGCAGCATGCGCGAGACCGCTGTGCAGTCGTAGACGCTCCGGTGGTTCTCAAGGATGCGCGACGAGCACGTGGTGTTCGTACCGCGCAGGTTCATGTTGTCCTTGAACGCCACCGGGACTCCCGCCAGGGGCGGCAGCTCGTCGGGGCTGGCCCCGGAGCGCACCATCTCATCGGTTCGGTCGGCGGCTGCATAGGCAAGCTCGGGGGTCACTTGGTTGAAAGCATGAACCTCGAAGTCCAAGGCCTCGATCCGCTCGAAAGCGGCATGGGCGGCTTCGCGCGCGGAGAAGTCACCCGAGACGATGCCGCTGCGAATCTCAGGCGCGGTGAGCGAAGACAGGTCCAGAGCGCTCACGCCTCATCACCCCCGGGGCCGACGATCTGCGGAATGACGAACGCTCCTGCTTCAGACTGGGGGGCGTTGAGCAGCGCCATCTCTGTGGTCAGGCACGGCTTGGGCTCATCGGCGCGCACTTCGTTGACCATCGGAATCGCATGCGCTGTCGGCTCGACTCCGGCCAAGTCGAGCTGCTGAATCGCGTCGATGTGTCCGAGGATCGAATTCAACTCGGTCCTCAGCGTGTCCACTTGCTCATCTGAGAGCGCGAGACGGGCGAGCAGCGCGACATGCCGCACCTCTGATTCGGTAAGGGCCATGAATCGGCGTCTCCTTGGTCCGGATATGGGCTTAGGCGTCCCGCCCGCGACGTCGCGGACCGGAATGCGTCACATGATACCTGACCACGTGGTCACCTCGGGCGCACCGACCGGGCTACGCCGCGAGCCAGTAGGCTGCTGCGACGACGGTGCCGTTGTACAGCGCGTGAACCAGAATCGCCGCCCACAGCGAGCGGCGGGTCCACGCAAGCCACCCCAGGGCGATACCCAAAGCGAACAGCGGAACAGCCGTCCATGCTGTCATGTGGTAAGCGGCGAACAGGGCGGCCGTGCCCACAGTCGCCGGCCACTGGCCCCACCGTGCACCCGCAGCCCTCAGAACGACCCCCCGAAACGCGAGTTCCTCGGCAAGCGGCCCGAGCACGACCACCGTGATCGCCGCCAGCGCGAATCCGGCACCTCCGCCGCCGAACACCGTCATGAGGTCTCCCACATCCGGAGGCGTCCAACCAGCCGCTCGTGCAGCCCAGCCCCACGATGTCGCAACGGCCCGCGTGACCAAGAGAACCAGGGTCACGAGCCCGGCGGTCACAAGCCCCGCCGAGAGGCCGACGCGCCGTTGCTGCAGACCGAACGCCGCCCGTAATCCCACGTTGCGGCGAGCGGCGAGGAACCCGAGGGTCAGCAGTTGGATGCCGTAGAAGACCGCCAGTATGGCTGAGCGCACCACAGCGCGGCTGGCCGCAGGCACCGACTCCATGACCGACGAGCCGATTATCGCGTCCGTGGCCAACAGCGAAGCCATCATCACGGCAAGCACCAACCCGGCTTCGGGCAACGTCCAAGAGACTCGACCGTCACGTTCGTCGGCGGCCGCCAGTTCCTCGGAGCGCTGAGCGGCCTTGCGCTGACGCTCTGCGACCACTCGGTCTCGCTCGTGCTGACGCAGGGTGGCATCAGTTCGGGCACGAAGACGTTTGGCCTCCGCCCGCGAGCCGACCTGCGCACGATGGCCCAAGTCCGCCGGCCGTTTCGAGCGGCTCACGAGGCTCGGGGGGGTTCGCCGGTTTCGAGCACCTGCGTCAGAGCGTTCTCGTCGAGGACGGTGACGCCCAGGTCGATGGCGCGATCGAGTTTCGATCCCGCGGCCTCCCCGGCGACCACGAACGATGTCTTCTTGCTCACAGAGCCCGCCACCTTGGCACCAAGTTCCTTGAGGGCGGCGGCGGCCTCATCGCGCGTGTGGTGCTCGAGCGACCCGGTGAGCACGAACGTGAGACCGGCAAGCGTCTGGGGTCGCGCAGGCTCAGCCCGCTCGGCCTCCAGCGTCACACCCGCCTCTACCAGCCGCGCAAGAACGTCGCGATTCCGGGGAGTGTCGAAGAACGCACGGACACTGGCTGCGATCCGCGGCCCGACCCCGTCGGTTGTCGCCAACTGCTCCTCGTCGGCCTTCGCGAGCCTCCCCACTCCGCCAAACTCCGCGATGAGCGCCTCGGCCACGGTGGCGCCGACGTGGCGGATGCCCAGCCCGAACAGCAGTCTGGCAGGCGGCCGCGAACGGGAAGCGTCAATCGATGCGAGCAGCTTGTCCGCCACCACGGGACCCAGCACCACGGCGTCACCGTCCTGCTTGACGCGCCCCATGTCCAGACCGGCGAGATCGGAGGACCGAAGCGCGTAGAAGTCGGAGACGTCTACCACCAACCCCGCCTCGACCAGCCTGGCTACGATTTCGTCCCCGAGCCCTTCTATGTCGGCGGCCCCACGACTGGCCCAGTGGACGAGCCGCTCGACTCGTTGAGCGGGACAGGCGAGATCGGTGCATCGCAGCGCGACCTCACCCTCTTCGCGCCACACCGCACTGCCGCAGCTCGGACACGTGCTTGGCATGGCGAAGCTGCGCTCAGTACCATCTCGGAGTCCCACGACCGCTCCGACCACCTCGGGAATCACGTCCCCGGCCTTGCGCACGATGATCGTATCGCCGATGAGCACGCCTTTTCGCGCTATCTCGTCGGCGTTGTGCAGTGTGGCCTTCTGAATCGTCGACCCTGCGACAAGCACGGGCTCGAAGACCGCGAACGGCGTGAGTACCCCTGTGCGCCCGACGCTGACCTGGATATCAAGCAGCCGGGTCGTCTTCTCTTCGGGCGGGAACTTGAAGGCGATCGCCCAGCGCGGGGCCTTGCTCGTGTGACCGAGTTCGTCCTGCAGCGCAAGCGAGTCGACCTTGACTACCACGCCGTCAATCTCATAGGGCAAGTCATCGCGCTGCGACAGCGCACTGCGACAGAAGCTCCGAACCGCTTCGGCATCGGCGCACGTCGCGACATCAGGATTCACACGAAAGCCCGCCATCCTGAGCCAGGCGAGCACCTCGGATTGAGCGGCCAGACCGAGTTCACGGGGTTCTGCGATCGCATAGAGGAACGTGGCCAGCTCCCGACCCGCCGTCACCTGCGGGTCCTTCTGACGAAGAGACCCGGCGGCCGCATTGCGGGGATTGGCGAACGGCTGAGAGCCGGCAGCGTCCTGTTCGGCGTTGAGCCGCTCGAAGCTTGCCTTGGGCAGGTACACCTCACCGCGCACCTCGACTTCGGACTGCTCGGAGCCGAACAACGTCGTCGCGGGCTCCGGCGATCCGGCCTCCCTGCGGAGCCGAAGCGGGATATCCCGAATGGTCCGCGCATTGGCCGTGACATCCTCACCCGTACGCCCGTCGCCTCGGGTGGCCGCACGTTCGAGCACCCCATCGCGATAGGTGAGCGCCAGGGAGCTGCCGTCGATCTTGAGCTCGCAGACGAACGCGCACGGTCTATCCCCCACGGCCTCGCGCACCCGTGCCAACCAGGCGTCGAGTTCGTCGAGGTCCATGGCATTGTCGAGCGAGTACATGCGGTTTCTGTGGGCGGCAGGGGCGAAGATCTCGCTTGGGGCCGTTCCCACACGTTGCGTGGGCGAGTCCGGCGTCACCAGCTCGGGGAACGTGGCTTCGATTCCCTCGAGCTCGCGTACGAGCGAGTCGTACGCGGCATCGCTGATCTCGGGTTCGTCGAGTGCATAGTACCGGTGCGCGTGGTACTCGATCTCGCTTCTGAGCTCCGCCGCGCGCGACTTCGCCGCGTCGTGCGTCACCGGGGTCTTCACCATGGTCGGCGCTACTCGTCGTCCGCGCGGAGACGCTGCACGTGGACCGGCCCGACCTCGTAGATCACGACCTCGGGCACGAATCGCTGAGGCCGTTCCGCCTCATAGATCCACGTGTCCGTCAGCGTTACCTTGAAGAAGGTTCCTCCCGGCGCCTGCACCGGTTCGACATCGACTCCGTTGCACAGGTACGCGCGCAGTTCGGTCTCGACGTAGAAGACGAAGATCCTGATGGCCTCACGGTATTCGTTGTACAACGCCAGGCGTTTCTCGGCTTCGTACATATCCAGTTCGTCGATGCTGTCCATGCTCACGGGGCTCCCCTCGCGTGCGTCCACGGCGGATGCGGACGCGCGTCGTCATCGCGTGGGGTTCATTGTATCGCGCTCGGACCGATGCGCACGGGACGATCGACGGCTCTACAGTGCGACGCTCGTCTCGATGGAAGGCGGTGCCCCCGGCTCGACCGCGTCGCCTGACGGCTGTTCGGCGGTGCCTGCGTCGACCTCATCACGGGGTTCGACAGAATCCGATCCCGGATCCACCGGAGGATCGAGCGTCTCAGTACCGGCCGCGCTGACCGGCGGAGTCGTCGCATCGGAACCCACGTCGACGTCGCTGATCAACTCGTCTTCCGGGGCGGTGGGGCCCTCGACCACGACGACGGCCGCTCCCGGGACGTTGGTCGATGCGGACTCCTCGACCGACGCGGTCTCAACCACGGATGCGCGTGAAGGCGCTTCGCGCTCCACCACGACACGCTCGTGTTGTGCAGGCTCAGTCACGGCAGGTGCGGTACGGGCGACGCTAGTGGGCCTCGCGGCTCCTTCAGGCTTCTCGGGACCCAGATGCGAGAGACCCGGCGCGATCGCGAGCGTGGCTGCGATGGCCACCGCCGTGACCTTGGCCGCCATCAGACTCGTGCCCTCAAGTGACACCGGTGCCGCGCCGAACGCTTCCACCGCCCGTCGCAACAGCCCGATACCCTCGGGATGGATGCTTGCGAAGGGAAGCAGGAATGCGAGCCTCTTCGGATCGGCAGCCATCAGGCGCTCGCGCGCGCAGCGAGGACAGGTCGAAACGTGTGATGTGAGCCACCCGCGCTCAGCCTCCGCGATACCCGTGCCGCGATCGCGGTAGATGTACTCGACCGCACGACGGCAGTCGCTTCGGAGGTCACCCAGGGCGGCGTACTCACGGCCGAAGGCATCACGAGCGCGACACACCAGCGTATCCACGGCACCGGCCTTGAGCGAGAGTGACTCGCCGATCTCGGCCGACGAGAGCCCGTGCATCTCCCGCAGCACGAGCGCGCTGCGGTAGCGGGGACGGAGACGAGCCAGCGCGAGGAAGACGAGTTTGGCGTCTTCGCGGCGCATCATCCCGTCGGCTGCATCCGAGTTGGCAGCGGCCAGCTCGAACGCATCGTCCACCGGAAGCGAGTCGGGCATCCGCTTTGCGCGACGAACGTGATCGATCACCGCGCTGCGCGCCACGGTGAACACCCATGCGCGCGCGCTGTGGATGGTCTCGGAGGAGCGCGAGCGATTGATGCGCATGAACGTCTCTTGAGCGACGTCCTCTGCTGCTGCGGGATCCATAAGGCGGGCGAGGCAGTATCCGTACACCAACCCGTGGAACCTGCGATACAGCTCGGCGAAGGCGATCTCCTGGCCCTCTCGAGCGTACTCAAGCAAGGCTTCATCACTGGTGCGACGAAGCGCGAGCCCTCGCATGCTGAATGCCCGTATGCTCATGCTTTCCTTTGGGACGACGCGTGCACTCCTACCTTACACCCTGCAAGGAACGTACCGCGAGCGCTGCACTCAGCCCAGGGTCCGCGGCAGGGGAACCAGTTCAACGTCTCCGACGGCGCCGACCGACCCATCGACGACGACGATCACCGCGCGAACGCCTTCAATCCTCCTACCCCAATCGAGAGCCTTCGCGACGTCTGCCAAGCTGCGGACCCGATTCCCCACGCCGCTTGCGACCGCATCGGCCAGGGCGGCGCACTCTGCCACCACGGTCGCAGCGCTCGCCCGACCCAGGCTCACCGAAGGCCCCACTGTTGCGCTTGAAGTCGCCACGCCGCACGGCTGAGACCCCGCCTTGATGCGCAACCCGATACCATCCGCATCGTCTCCGCTCCACAGAGCGACCAATCGGTCGGCGTCGCCCGCCACGAAGATGTCGCCGCCGTTCTCGACGATGACCTGGGCAGAGAGCGACAGGAGCTCCTCGCCGACCTCATCGGCGAAGGCTCCGGCGACCGCCGCAAAAGGACCAACGCCCGCCGCGAGGGCGGCAGCGGCCATGGAACGCACGATTGCAGGCGCGGCGGGTTCAGCGGGCACGGGAGTGAAAGACTCAGCGAACAGGGGGCGCGCGGCGACGTAGCTCTCCAGCTCGTGCCTCAGCCGGGCGACCACGGAAGCGGCGTGCTCACTGAGATCGCGAACGGCGTGGACCAGGATGTCTGTCTCCGCGTGCACGACTCTGAAACCCACGAGTCCCTCAGGGCGCACGGCCCGTCGGTACCAGCGCGGTTCGAACCTTCCTGCCAAGAACCCTCCCCAGAACCCGAGACGCCCACCCCGTCGAAACGAAGCAGGCGTCCCGTACACATGAAGAAGAACCCCAGCGCGGACCGAAGTCCCCACGCACGTAGTATACACCCTCCGCGCAGCGGAATCACGCCTTGTGTGTGGTTCGCACCGTCGCCCCGAGGGGAATGACCTCTATGTCGGTGTTTTTCCATGATCGAAGGGAGCCCGAGTGCGCGAGATACTCGAGTTGTGTGTCGAGCTTGACACCTTTGCGGGCGAAACCTACGGCCGTCTGGCGGGCGCCACCGACGACGAGAAGCTCGCGACCACATTCCTCCAGCTTGCCAAGGAGGAGCGCCAGCATGTGGAGTGGTGGCGTGACCTCCTTGTCGCCTGGGAGTCTGGTCTCGTTCCCGACATCGCGGACGGTCACGGCTTGTCCGCACGACTGACCGAGATTCGCGATGAGCTCGTTGCGCTCCCCCCTGCAGACATTGACCAGCTTGATACGGACGGGATGCTGGACGTCGCCGTTCGTATGGAGTTCTTCATGCTCGACCACACATTCAGCGAACTCGCCGACTACATGGAGCCTGGTAGCTATGTGGAACACCGAGAGGCCTACTTCCGCCACGTGTCGCGGCTGATCGAGGCTGTCGAGGAGCACTACTCACAACGCCGTCTCGCGGGCTTCCTCGCCAAGGTGCTGCTCCGCTCGTACCGCGACCAGCAGCGCCTCGCCGCGCTCACGGTTCGAGACCAACTGACGGGGCTGTATAACCGCCGGGGCCTTCTTGCTCATCTCTCGCAGTGGCTGGCATGGTCTGAGCGCTACGGTCGGCCGCTCGCGGTCGTGCTGATCGACATCGACCACTTCAAGCAGGTGAACGATACGCGCGGCCATGCCGCCGGTGACGAGGCGCTCCGTCTTGTAGCGGACGCGCTGCGGCGCGGGGTACGGACATCTGATGTGCTGGGCCGCTTCGGCGGCGATGAGTTCCTCGTACTGGCACCGGAAACCGACCGGGGCGAGCTGCAGGGGCTCATGGACCGCCTCGTGGCCTCGGTGCGCGACATGTCCGCCGAAGTCGGGGGCGAGCCGACGCTCACGGTGAGCGCAGGAGGAACGTGGTCCGACGGGGGCACCCGGGTCGAGGCCGAGACGATGATCGCTGCCGCTGACGCCTCGCTCTATGAGGCGAAGGAAGAGGGGCGCGATCACGCGGGAAGCCCGCGCCCCCACATCTCGGTCAACTGACCTCGAGCGGACGCGTGCTCCGGGAATCGGCGAGTTCGCCGGCGTGATAGCTCGACCGCACGAAGGGCGCGCTCGCGACTGCGGTGAACCCCAAGCCGTACGCCTTGCGCGACAGCTCGACGAAGACCGAGGGCTCCACGAACTCGACAACCGGGAGATGGTCGGCGCTGGGCTGCAGATACTGCCCCAGCGTGAGCATCTCGACGCCGGCCTGTCGAAGATCGCCAAGCACCGCGAGCACCTCATCGGGGGTCTCGCCCAGCCCCAGCATGAGGCCCGACTTCGTGGGCACATCGGGGCACGTGGAGCGCGCCCTAGCCAGCACGGCGAGGCTACGGCGGTAGTCGGCCTGCGGTCGCACCTCGGAGTAGAGCCGCGGGACGGTCTCCATGTTGTGGCTGAAGACGTCCGGCCTCGCGGCTTGCACCACATCGACGGAGTCCATCCGACCGGCGAAATCGCTCGTCAGCACCTCGACGGAAGCCCCCGGCACAGCCTCACGGACGGCGCGAATGACTGAAACGAGGTGTTCCGCTCCCCCGTCAGGCAGGTCATCCCGGGTGACGGTCGTGATCACGACATGCTTCAAACCGAGTCGGTGCGCGGCCTCGGCCACTCGCCGCGGCTCGTCGGAATCGAGTGGAAGGGGTGGGCGCGATTCCACCGCACAGAAGCGGCACGCACGCGTGCACGACCCACCCATGATGAGGAAGGTCGCCGTACCGGAACTGAAGCACTCACCGCGGTTGGGACACTTCGCCGACTGACACACCGTGTTGAGATCCAGCTCATCCATGAGCTGATCGACGTGACCGAATGCGCCCGGACGTGCGATCGGGCGACGCAGCCATGCGGGCATGCGCTTCCTAGCGTTCGCGCCACGGTCAGGGGTGTCTGTGTTCGGCTCGCTCTCCATGCGGGCGAGAATAGCACGGCGCGAAGACGTGTCAGACCTTCGACGATGCGTCGAGTGCCGCGAACTTGATGACCTCGCTCACCGTGGGATGGGCGTGAACGGTGTGGGCGAGCTGCGTCACGGTGATGCCGTGGCGCATCGCGACCGCTACCTCATGGATGATCTCCACGGCGTGCGGGCCCACGATCTGGCATCCGACTATCCTGCCGGTGCCCTTCTCGGCCACAAGCTGCACGAACCCGTCACCCTCGCCCTCGCCGAGCGCCTTGCCGTTGGCGGCGAACTTCGCGATGGCCTGAACCGCGTCGACTCCGCTCTCCTTGGCCCCGTCGCGGCTGCGGCCCACGACCGCTACCTCGGGAAACGTATAGACGCAAGCGGGGATACAGTCGTTGTCGACGGTCTCGTGTGGCTGCTGGCCGGACAGCACAGCGACCGCGTTGCGGGCAGCGGCCACACCCTCTTCTTCAGCCACGTGCGCGAGCATCATGCCCCCGATGGCATCACCGACGGCAAAGACGTTGGCGATCGACGTGGCGAAGTACCGGTCGACCTTGATGGCGCGACGGTCGAACTCGATGCCAGCCTCCTCGAAACCGAAGCCGGCGGTGTTGGGCACGCGCCCGACCGCACTCATGACGATGTCGGCAGTCAGCACCCCGCCCGAGCGCAGCGTCGCGTGCATGCGTCCATCGGCGCCACGCTCCACCGCATCCACCGCGTCACCGAGGTGGAACTCGACGCCCATCTCCTCAAGTCGAGCCTGGGCCAGGCGCACCACGCGCTTGTCGTTGCCCGGAAGTATCTGCTCCATGAGCTCGACGACCGTCACGCGCGAGCCGAAGGCTGCGTAGGCGCAGGCGAACTCCAGCCCGATCACGCCGCCGCCGATGATGACGATCTCGTGGGGAATATCCGACAGGGAGACCGCGTCATCGCTCGTCCACACGCCGTCCATGTCGTGGTCGATGTTCGGGAGCTTGAAGACGATCGACCCCGTGGCGATGATCACCGCGTCAGCTTCGACGGTGGACGTAGCGCCATCGGCGAGTGCGACTTCGATCGCATGCGCTCCCGCCAGCCGACCCTCACCGTAGATCACATCGACCTTCAGTCGCTGGGCGGAACCCTCGATCTGGCCGACGAGCTCGTCGACCACACCCTCTTTGCGGGCGCGCAGGGCGTCGATGTCGACGCTCGCGACCGTCGCGTTCAGCCCGAACTCGGCCGCATGACGCGTATCGGCGACGATGTGGGCTGAGCGCAGGATCGTCTTGGTCGGAATGCATCCCCAGTTCAGACAGGTTCCGCCGAGGCGCTCCCGCTCCACGAGGACGACATCAGCGCCAAGGCGAGCCGCCTGAAACGCCGCAGAGTAGCCACCGGGGCCCCCACCAAGTACTGCGATACGCATGATGACTCCTTGAAATCGTGCTCAGCGTGGATAAGCGTCCGCAGATTCTAGCATGCGGTGAGTCAGATTCGGCGCGCCGCGCCAGCATCTTCAGGCACGTGATCGTCGGTGCAGCTGACGGCAGGGCCGCTCAGCAGCATCGCCCTATCCCAGACCTGATCCCTCGACTATACGCACGAGCGCGTCGTCGGCGCCCAGGGGCATGATGTGAACCCCGTCAGCCACGTCGCGCAGCGCCGCCACCTGCTCGATGGCGAGCTCCACGGCCTCGTCCAGCGGACTCATCGACTCACCGATACGCTTGGCAAGGTGCTCCGGAACCATGAGTCCCGCCAGCCGCTCGTTGATGAACTTGATCACGCGCGCGCTCTTGAGCAGAAGCACGCCGGCGATAACCTTCGCCCCCGCCTCGCGCAGAACAGCCGCTCGCTCGGCGAACACGTCGACGTCCATCACGGCCTGCGTCTGGAAGAACTGCGCGCCCGCTTCGACCTTCTGCAGCGCCCGCTCAAGTTGGATGTCCGCGGGCTCCGCCTCAGGGAACGCCGCTGCGCCCAGGAGGAAGTTGCAGCCTCCATCGAGTGCGGCACCGTTCATGTTGACGCCACCGTTCATCCCGCGCGCCACCTCAAGCAGTTGGGTCGAGTCGAGATCGAACACGCCCTTGGCGCGCGGGTGGTCGCCACCGCGTGGATCGTCGCCCGTCACGATGAGGACGTTCTCAAGTCCGAGGGTCCATGCCGCAAGCAGGTCGCTTTGCAGGGCGAGCCGATTTCTGTCACGACAGGTCTGCTGAAAGATGGGCTCGCTACCGGCATCAAGCACCGCGCGCGACGCCGCGAGCGAGCTCAGGTGAAGGGTCGCCCCCTGGTTGTCGGTCACGTTGATCGCGTGGCAGTACGGTGCCAACCGGTCGACACTGGCAAGCATCGCCGACATGTCGGTGCCATGCGGCGGTGCGACCTCACCCGTGACCACGAAGTCACCACGCTCGAGCGCGTCTCGAAGCTTGCTCACGAACCGCTCCCGGCACTCGGCGTCTTGCGGTCCCTCAGGTTGAGCGCGCCCGGCTTCAGCTTCGCCGAGTGGTCCTTGGGGGCAACGACCTTCACCGCCACGCGACCCTGCTCGGCAAGGCGCCGGCGGATGCGTACGTGCGCGCACTCTCGGTCCGTCAGAACCTCGCACATCCCGTCCCACATGCCGCCGCACGGCCCGTTGAGCAGACCCTTCGGACAGGTCGTGACCGGACAGATGCCCGCAGTGAGATCGAGGACGCAATCTCCACACGTCTGACAGCGCTCCTCGAACACGCCGGCGCGGATGACGTTGCCGAGAAACACGCTCTCAAGCCCGGGAAAGACCGGCTTGGAGACGCTCTCGGCCACCGTCTGCACGCCCGCACCGCACGACAGAACGACCACCGCATCTGCGGCATCGATATCGCCTACGCGTTTGCGTGTCTCGAGTTTCGTCCCGCCGAGATGGCATGCCACCTCTCCCACCGCCCAGCCGGTGACCTCGTAGCCCTCGGCCTTCAGCAGTTCGGCGGCGGCCTCGAGCTCGGGCTCGCCTCCGGTCTTCGCGACCGTGGCACACTGCCCACAGCCCATCAGGAAGACGCTCTTGGCGCCGACACTCTGAAGATTGGCGAAGATACGCGACCAGTCGCGCGGCTTCGTGATGATCATCGCTCAGGCCTTCCGTTCGATAGCTTGTCGCACGGCCCGGACGCAACCGGGCGCATCGGGAGCATACCCCGCGCCCACCTGCTGCGCCCACTCGGGCGTGACGACGGCTCCGCCGACGAAGATCGCGGTATCGGGCTGCGCGGCGCGAACCGCAACGACCGTGGCCTGCATGGCGGGAAGCGTAGTGGTCATCAGCGCCGATAGACACACGGCATCGGCCCCGACGGCCGCTTCGAGCACAGCCTCAGACGCCGCATCAACGCCCAGGTCATGCACCTCGAAGCCCTGGCTCTCGAGAAGTGAGACGCAGATGTCCTTGCCGATCGAGTGGATATCACCCTTGACCGTGGCGAAGACGACTCGTCCCGGGCACAGGTCCGCCGATCCCTCAGGCAGCCGCTCCTTGACGCGTGCCACGGCAGCCTTCATGGCGTCAGCGGCCACCATCATCTGTGGCAAGAAGACCTCGCCGCGCCCGTAGGCGTCGCCCAGGCGCTGGATCGTCGGCGTCAGCACGGTGCCGATGACATCCTCGGGGGCGGTGCCGGCGTCGATGACCGCATCGGCCAGCCCGGGAGTCGCCTCCGCGTCACCGCGGAGCACGGCGGCCTCGAGCGCCCACGCGGGATCGACGACCTCGTCGGCACCATCGCTGTCGGTCTCCTCGGAGACTCCTGACAGAGCACGCGCCATCGCGGTGGCGTACGCCGCCTCCCACGCCGGCCAACCATCGCCGTGTGCGTCCACGTCCACGCCCGCCGCTCGGGCCTGGTTGATCAGGCGAATGGCCTCCATGACCACGTGGTCGTTCGGGTTCACGATGGCCGCGTCGAGCCCGACGGCCGCGGTGGCTGTCAGAAACGCGGCGTTCAGCAGCGGCCGATCGGGCAGGCCATGGCTCACGTTGCTCACCCCGAGCACCGTCGAGAGCCCATCGGTCTTGGCCGCGCGCGTGGCCGCGATCGTCACGGCCGGAGCGTCCGCGTCGGTGGCAGCGGTCATGACCAGGGAGTCCACCACGAGGTTCGAGTCCACGATGCCAAGCCGCGACGCCGCACTCCTGATACGTCGCGCCACCGCGACGCGCCCCTCGGCATCGGCGGGGATTCCGGTGTCATCGAGGGCGAGTACCACGACGGCCGCACCGTACTTCACGACCAGCGGCAACACCGCATCGAGCGAGTCCGGGTCGCCGTTGACGCTGTTCACGAGCGCCTTTCCGGGATAGATCCGCAGCGCGGCCTCCAGCGCGAGGGGGTCTGTGGTATCGATCACCAACGGCAGGTCACAGCCGCCCGCCAGTGCAAGCACCGCCGCGGGCAGCACCGCTGCCGCGTCGACACCCGCCGCGCCGACGTTCACGTCCAGCAGGTCGGCACCCGCGTGTTCCTGCGCCGCTGCATACGCGCGAACCGCACTCATCGAACCTTCCAGCAGCGAGTCCCTGAGCGCCGGCTTGCCGGTCGGGTTGATGCGCTCTCCGATCACCCGAAGCGGGTGACCCGCGCCAAGTGCCACCACCCGCCGGGGACCGGCCAACACCGTCGCCCCGCCGAATCCCCGGTCGTCGATGACAACGCAGTCCCTATCGGAGATGGCATCAGCTATCGCACCGGTAAACGATGGCGAGGAGCCACAGCACGATCCGATCGCCGCGACCCCGACCTCGCGTGCCGCTTCAGCGAAGGCGCCCATCTCGTCGGGCGTGCCGGGAAAGACGGTCGATCCATCCTCGCTGAGTGTGGGCAAGCCTGCGTTCGGCTGGACCACCACCGGCACTGTCGTGGCCCTCACCATCCGTGCCGCCAGCGGCAGCATCTGCTCGGGCCCGAGCCCGCAGTTGAGTCCGACCGCGCTCGCGCCCGCCGCTTCAAGGATGATCGCAGCGGTCTCCGGCTCGGTGCCCGAGAGATCCATCCTTCCCTGCATCCCCAACGTGACGCTCGCGATCACGGGCAGATCGGTGACGCTGCGCGCGGCAAGCACCGCGCAGCGTGCCTCAGCGATGTCGGTGAACGTCTCAAGGAAGATCGCATCCGGATTCTCTGCGGCGAGCGCGCGAGCCTGCTCGGCGAACGCCGCGAAGACCTCCTCGAACGTCGCGGAGCCCAGCGGTTCCATCACAAGTCCGCTCGGCCCCATGTCGGCGAGAATGTGCGGCGCCCCGTGGCTTCGCGCGATTCTGACGGCAGCGCGGTTGAGCTCCTCCACGCGATCCTCGAGCCCGTACTCGGCAAGCTTGGGGGCCGAACCACCGAACGAGTTGGTGATCGTGCAGTCAGAGCCCGCAAGGTTGTAGTAGTCGAGCACCTGCGCCACGATCTCGGGCGCGGTCACATTGATGAGCTCAGGGGCCGTGCCTGGTGAGATACCCGCACGTTGCAGCATCGTGCCCATGGCTCCATCGAGCACGAGCATCTCACGGCCGAGTCGTCTCATGATGTCAGGCATCGCTCGTCGCCTTCCTCATCGCCTCATCACAAACCTTGCCTCTCACATACACGGACGCCATGAACCACAGTGACCCCACGCACATGATGCCCAGTACCGCCATCTCCACGAGCGGCCCGACACCGTACCATGCAAGGAACGTCGTCGCCTGACCGCTTGCAACCGCATACACGATGGTGCACGCCGATGCCACCGCAAGGGCCCGATCGCAGAACCTCAGATAGACCTGCGCCGCCACAGCACCTCGTGACGCACCTACCGCGTAGACGAGGCAGTACGCCATGCTCGACGCGATCACAATCACGAAGCCGACAGGAACGAACGTGAGTGTCCACATCTGCCCATAGCCGTAGTTCATGCGGCGGCTCCTAGAACCTCAGTGCGATCGCCCGGCGAGGGCACGCGATCACGCACGCCTCGCAGTAGACGCACTTGTCCTTGTCAAAGACGAGTTCTTCACCAGAAAGCGTGAGCGCTTTGGGGCGACACACGGCCGTGCACAGACCGCACGTCACGCACCTCTCCTCATCGAGACAGATGTCGCTTGCAGCCTCCCGCACCGTCAACCCCTGCGACTCCAGGAACGCGATGCCGTCCGCCAACGCCTCTTTGCCGCCAGTCACCTCCAGGAGCATGCGGCCTTCCTGCTCGGGCTGGATCTGCGCGCGCATGATGTTGGGGACGATGTCGAAGTCCTTGACCAGGTGGTAGACGACCGGCTTGAGCGACTGCCGGGGCGGAAACGTGAGGTCGAGCCGCTTCTTCGCCATGTCAGATCGCCTCCTCGGAACGCACCTCGAGCGGCTTGACGCCCTGCGTGCCCATCTGCGGCAACGGCTCAAGAGGCTGGGTCAGCGCGAAGCCTCTCTCCGCAACCCAGGACTTCAATGTCGTGGCGATTCGACGGGCCACCGCCAGCGATGAGATCGGGCCGGTGGGGACCTGCTTGCCATCGATCTCGATCGATCCACTGCGAAGCTGGGCGTACGACACCCGCGCAAGCGCCGGTCGCGCTCTGCGCTGAACGCCATAGTCGAACACCGTTGCCTCGATATTCGCATCGGTGAGCGCGAGCGTCTCGGCGATCTGTTCGTCGAGCACGGGAATGGGCACGCCGATACCAACGAAGCTCGACACCCCGTAGCCGGCCATGGTGGCAGCGGAGAAGAACTCCTGCTGAGCCTGCTTCAAGTCGGCGATGACGGCCAGCGTGCCTGCGGGTTTGACGGGGACACCATGCTCGTCACGTTCCTGGTTGGGATTGTGCTGGGTGCCCTCCCAGGCCACATAGCCGGGAGCGCCGGCCACGAAGCACCGAGTCCCCACTCCGATCGTGCGATAGGTCGGGTCATTGAGTAGCGGCGAGAGTGCGCCCGCAGAGCAGTAGGTGGCGTTGCCGAGGTGAGGGTGCAGGGGGCCGAGATAGGTGTAGAGCGTCCGGTCGCTCGAGTTCACCGCCACCGCGTAGTTCTGATACGCGTTGCGCGGGTTGAAGAAGTAGGCCTGATTCAAATCATCCAGCGTGATCCACGTGTCGATCTCCGTGCGCGGGTAGCAGTCTGTGCCGGGCCCCCTTGCCTTGAGCCGCACCGCGTGACCGCGGATGAGGTCCTCGACGACATGCGCTCCGCCGTACTCGACGCCGCGCGACAGCGATGGTTCCGTGATGCCGAGGTACGTATCCACAGCGGCGAGCCCCCCGCTCGCGGGCACGTCGTTCAAGGTGATCTCGCCCATCTTGATGGGAGGGTCGGAGTGGCCGAAGTTCAAGAACACGCCGCTTGAGCACATGGGCCCGAAGGTACCCGTGGTGACGACGTCGACTCGCTCCGCCGCCTTCTTCAGGCCCTCGTCGGCCGCAAGCTCAGCGAACTCCTCGGCGGTGAGCACCACGGCGTTGCCCGCCGCTATGCGCGCGTTGATCTCTTCCCACGTCTTGGCCATACCCGATCTCTCCTCAAAGTGGATTGCCGCATGTCGTCACGTGTGAGCACTTCGCGACTCCGGCCCGTCGACACCACCGGCGGTCTAACGCCCCGGTGCGCTACAGGCAGTGCATTCGCCACAGGGCGGCGGCGATGATCTCGTCGTGATCGAAGGCGAGAGAGTCCGGCAGTTCGTCGACGAAGAACCAGCGTGCCTCCGCGGCGTCGTCACCCGGTACCACGAAGGGCTCCTCGAGAAGGAGGTCGGCGAGGAAGGCCGCGGACACGGTCCAGCCACGGGGGTCGCGACCCGGGTCGCCGAACGCGCCGAGCGGCACCATGGGGCCTTCCCAGATAACGCCGGTCTCCTCGGCCAGCTCACGACGCGCGGCCGCCACCGGTCGTTCGTCTTCATCGATGAAACCGCCCGGCAGCGCCCAGCAGTTCATGAACGGCTCAGCGCCTCGCAGGACGAGCAGGACCTTGCGTGCCTCGGCGGGTCCGGAGAACACCACCGTGTCACAACAGAAGGCCGGACGCGGATATTCGTAGGAGTACTGCATGGGGTCAGTGTAGCGAATGCACAGCATTTCGTGCCCGTGAGCTACGATGACCGCCTGAGCCCATCGAACTCCGGAGCCCCGTGAGCCAACGAACCACATCGATTCTGGCGATGCTGACGCTCTACATCGTGTGGGGTACCACGTACCTCGGCATCAAGGTCGGGCTCGACGCCGGGCTTCCACCCGCGCTGTTCTTGAGTCTGCGCCTGCTTCCGGCTGCTGCGATTCTTTTCGTTGTGGCGAAGTGGCGCGGAGTCAGGCTCTCACCGCCGCGCATCGAGGCGCGCACGATCGCCGTCGTGGGCGTGCTGCTCCTCATCGGTGGCCAGTACGTGACGTTCCTGGCCGAGCAGTACATGCCATCCGGACTCTCCGCGCTGATCGTCGCACTACTCCCACTGTGGATCGCGCTGGCGGAGTCTGTCTTCCCTGATATGAGTCGACCGGGGCCCCTCGGATGGGTCGGGCTGGTTGTGGGCTTCGCGGGTCTGGCCATCCTCATCTGGCCACGCGTACCCGATATCGCCACGGGGGCGGTGGTGTCGCTTGGCATCGCGCTTCAGATCCTCGCCACCTGGTTGTGGGCGGCTGGCTCCATCTACAGCAAGCGGCACCCGGTCAAGTCGGACGGAATGGTGGTGACCGCATGGCAGATGCTGCTCGCCGGCGCCATCACGCTTGTCATCGGGACGCTTCTGGGAGAGTGGAACGATTTCACTGTGACCCCCAAGGGTCTTGGCGCGATCGTCTATCTCACGGTGTTCGGGAGCTGTATCGCCTTCACTGCGTTCATCTACGCGCTCAAACACCTACCCGCCAGCAAGGTGATGACCTACGCCTACGTGAACCCGGTGATCGCGGTGTTCGCAGGATGGGCCGCCGGGCGCGCGGGCCTCGTGCCGGCAGAGCCGGTGAACGCATCCATCGTTGTCGGCATGACGGTGATCGTTGCCGGGGTGGCGCTGACGACCGCAGCCCCCACGCTTCCGCCGCGTCGAGCTGAGGCGACGGGCGACCCGGCGACTCCGCTGGTCACCCCCGCCGACATCGCCCCTACGATCGAGACGTGAAAACGTGAACGTCAGGGGCGCGAGCCGACGAGGATGAACATGAGCGATCCGCTCTGGACCGCGGTGTCTGCATCAGGTCGCTGCTGATAGACGCGACCGATGCTCGAGGCCTTCGGCTGCACCATCACGCGCGGCTCGAGACCTGCGGCCCGGATGCGTGCCTCCGCATCCGCCGTTCGCAAGCCCAACACACCGGGCGCGATTGCGTCCGCGCCGGGCGCCCTTCCGAGCGAGAGCAGTACTCCGACCGTGGTTCCGGGGTCCGCCGCGCTGTCGGCCGCCGGGGTCTGATCGAAGACGAGTCCCTCGGGCTGCTGCTCGGTGTAGAGCTCGGATACGGCGATGCCGTATCCGTTCAGCCTCAGCGCCGACGTCGCCTGCGAACGGGACATCCCGACCACATCGGGGATGCGACTCACATTCTCTTCGCGCTCGAGTTCATCGGCTTGGGCTCCCGTGAGCACGCCCACCGCCACGTCGATGAACACGATCGAGCCCGGATCGACTCTCGTCGCGGCACCGGGCTCCTGCGCGACGATCGTTCCCGGCTCTGCAACGGTGTCGTAGGAGACCTCGGTCTCGGCCACAAGCCCCGCGGCCTCTAGTTCATCGATGGCCTCGCGCCGCGCCATTCCGACAACGTCGGGCACACGCACCGAGGCGCTCTTCGCATCGCCCACGTCGACTTGATCGGGCGCCCGTCCGAACTCCGAGTAGTTCCAGATCAACCAGACGATGATCGCGAGCACGACCGCCAGCACCAGTGCCGGTAGCCAACCTCTCCGTCGACGAGAGGCCTCGTCTTCGTGCTCATCGATCGCGACTTCATCCTCGGGGGTCATGGCGTCCTCCGGCCAGCCTCACTTCACAGTCGTTCATGAGTAGCATACCGCGCTTGCGGCCTCATGACTCCATGTGTTCCACACATCGGCCCCACCGCGTCTCCTCCGTGCCGGCGCACACTGGGTCGAGGAATATCGATAGCCCTTCCGAAGTGACCGAGATAGAGGAGGCCGAACCATGTCGACGATCGGAATCCTGGCCGCCATCGCCATCGCTGTTCTTGGAATGGCCATGATGGCCAAGGGAGCCGGGCGACAGGCCCCGAGCCCCGTCGTAGACCTATCACCCACCCCGGTCGACGAGGCCGTGCGAATCCTCGCCCGCAGATACGCTCGCGGCGAGATCAGCTTTGACGAGTTCGAGCACATGGTCGCGCTCCTGCGTGACTGATCGGCGAGCGCACCCCCACCGCGATCACGCCCGACCCTCCTCCTCCAGACCGACCGTTTCGGCCCCCCCGGCCAGACCGGTCGGTCTCTTCGGGACCTGAACCGACGCTCGGGTACAATCCGAACGGCCCGCCCGCTTCGCTGTGCGCGAAGCGTCGCCATCCCCACTCCAGAAGCCGGGAGGACCGTGTCCGCTGCGCTCTTCAGGGCCCTGCATTTCGTTCGAGCCTACGGCTGGTGGGCTGCGCTTGGCGTGCTCGCTGTCTTGGGGTCCACCGCCGCGGACCTCGCCGGCCCCCAGGTCCTTCGACACCTCATCGACACCGGCATAGCGCAGGCACGCCGTGACGTCATCGTCACGGATGCCCTGTGGCTCGTCGCCATCGCTGCGGTCGGTGCTCTGGCCTCGTTCCTCCAAGGATACTTCTCCGCACGTGCGAGCCACGGCGCGGCGTTCGACATGCGCAACACGATCTTCGACAAGCTGCAGCGGTTGAGTTTCGCGTACCACGACCGCGCGCAGACGGGCCAGCTCATCACGCGTGTCACAAGCGACGTCGATCTCGTTCGCGACTTCGTCGGCGGCGGACTCGTTCAGAGCGTCTCGGCACTCATCCTGCTCATCGGCACAGTCGTGTTCCTGTTCGCGCTGGATGTGCGCTTGGCACTGGTCGCTATGCTCGTCCTGCCCGTGACGATCGGCGTTCTCCTTCTGTTCGTGCGCAAACTCGGCCCGATGTTCCGGGACTTCCAGGCCAAGCTCGCCGCGCTCAACACGGTGCTACAGGAGAACGTCGCCGGCGCCCGTGTCGTGCGCGCCTTTGCGCGCGAGGAGTTCGAGACGCGCCGCTACAACGTGGCCAACACCGAACTTCTCGACGAGGGGCTACGCGTCCGACACGTCGTGGCCAACGCATTCCCCCTCCTGTTCAGCGTGGGCACGATCGGCGTCGGTATCGTCACCTGGGTGGGCGCCGGACAGATTCTTGCCGGCCGCATCACCGTCGGCGAGCTGGTGGCGTTCACGAGCTACCTGTTCTTGATGCTCCAGCCACTCTTCATCATCGGGTTCGGCGCGCAGCAGATCGCCCGCGCCGGAGCGAGCGCCGAGCGCCTCTTCGAGGTACTGGATGCCCCCGAGGATGTCGTCGAAGCCGCCGACGCCCTCGCCCTCACCGGTACGGCAGGTTCGATCGAGTTCCGCGGCGTCCACCTGCGCTACCCCGGTACCGACCGCGAGACTCTGGTGGGAGTCGATCTCTCAATCGCTCAGGACACGGTTGTCGCAGTCGTCGGCGCGACGGGCTCAGGCAAGACCTCGCTTGTCAATCTCGTGCCGCGCTTCTATGACCCGACGCGTGGCGCGGTGCTGGTCGACGGCATCGATGTGCGCAACGTGACCCTCGAATCCCTGCGCGGGCAGGTCGGTTTCGTCATGCAAGACACCGTGCTGTTCTCGGGCTCGGTACGGGACAACATCGCCTACGGGCGCCCGGACGCAACCGAGGAGGCGATACATGCAGCAGCCGAGGCCGCGCAAGCCGACCGGTTCATCAGCGAGCTGCCCGACGGCTACAACACTCCCATCGGCGAGCAGGGCGTGAAACTGTCCGGCGGTCAGCGGCAGCGCATCGCGATCGCACGCGCCCTGCTCGTCGACCCGCGCATCCTTGTCATGGACGACTCCACCTCTTCGGTCGATTCGGCCACCGAGGCCGCCATACGTGAACGCCTCGACGCACTGATGGCAGGAAGAACGACGCTCATCGTGGCCCAGCGTCTTGCCACAGCCAAGCGCGCGGACCTTGTCGTGCTGCTCGATGAAGGGCGCGTCGTCGACACCGGGACACACGCGGAGCTTCTCGAGCGCTCCTGCCTGTACGCCGAGATCGCCAGCAGCCAGCTGGTAGGCGGCGAAGAGATCGCGACTGATCGTGCATGCGACATCCGCACCCCGGGGGGTGAGGACTGATGGCCGGACCTGGTGCCTCGCTGCGTCAGCTGGCAAAGGACGACCGACCCACCGCTGCCGCAACCGTCGCGCGCCGGTTGTCAGCCTTCCTCATGCCGCATCGCCGAGACCTACTCGCCGGTCTGATGTGGCTCGCGCTTTCGTCCGTGGCTCTCGCGGCGACCCCCGCGCTGATCGGGCGCCTTATCGACGCCGCGGTCGCAGGCGCCCCCCAGGGCGCCGACTCGAGCGTCCTCACGGTGCCCGCACTGGTCCTCGTCGGCGCTACTCTCGTCGGATGGTTCGCTCAGCGTATGCAGATCCTCACGTTCGGCACCGCCGGGCAGCGCGCGCTCTATGGGATCAGGCGTGCGGTGTTCGCAAAGATCGTCGCACTCGACATCGGGTACTTCGAGGCAGTCGAATCGGGCGACCTCATGAGCCGCCTCATCAACGATATCGAGCAGGTCAACTCGTTTTTGTCCCAGGGATTGCGGCGGCTCGTCTCGGCGACGTTCGCACTCGTGGCAACCCTCGCCTTCATGCTCTGGGTCGATGTGCGGCTCGCACTTGCCACCTTGCTGGTCGTTCCCGTCATGCTTGGCGTCACGAAGCTCTTCAGCGTCGTGGCGCGGCGGGCGTTTCGTCGTCGGCAGGAGTCAATCGGGGACGTGTCATCGACGCTGGCCGAAGAGTTGGACGGCATCAAGGTCGCTCAGGCGTTCAACCGCACGGGACGAAACCGCACCGCGTTCACCGATAGGAACGCGACCAACCGCGATGCGAACATATCCGCAGCGACCGTGTCGTCGGCCTTCTCGCCGGTGCTCTCCGTCATCAGTGCGGCGGCCACGGCACTCGTCGCCGCACTCGGCGGATGGAGCGCGGCGCAGGGGCTCGTGACCATCGGAGTCGTCGTCGCCTTCTTGAACTACGCGCGGCAGTTCCTCAACTCGATCTCCCAGCTGTCGTCGCTGTACTCCGAGACGCAGTCGGCGCTCGCCGGCGGTGAACGCGTCCTCGCGCTGATCGACACGCCGGTCGAAGTCACCGATCCCTCCGAGCCCGTCGTCCCCGCCTCCGTGTCCGGGCGCATCGAACTCTCCGGCGTGCGGTTCTCGTATCGGACGGGATCCGAGGTCCTGCACGACATCAACCTGACCGTTCAGGCCGGCGAGACCGTCGCGATCGTAGGCGCAACCGGTGCCGGCAAGACGACGCTCGTCAACCTCGTGCCGCGCTTCTACGACGCGACCGCCGGCACGGTGTCGATAGACGACATCGACGTGCGCGCGTATGCGCTTACCACGCTGCGCTCTGCCTTCGGTATCGTGCTTCAGGAACCCTTCCTGTTCTCCGGGACCGTCGCGGACAACATCCGCTACGGCCGGCTCGACGCCACGGACGCTGAGGTCATGGCCGCCGTTGAGACCTCTGGCGCGGCAGCGCTCATCGCCGGCCTGCCCGACGGGCTCGAAACCCCCATCGGCGAGCGGGGCTCGACGCTGTCGACCGGCCAACGGCAGCTGATCGCGTTCGCACGCGCCGTGGTCGGCGACCCCGCCATTCTCGTGCTCGACGAGGCGACTTCCTCGGTCGACACGCGCACCGAGATGCTCATCCAGCAGGGCCTGCACGGCATCCTTGCGGGCCGCACTGCGCTGATCATCGCCCACCGCTTGTCCACGGTACGCGACGCCGACCGCATCATCGTTCTTGATGCGGGGCGCATCGTCGAACAGGGGACCTATGCCGAGCTGCTCGCCGCAGAGGGCGCCTTCACGCGCCTGCATCACGCGCAGTTCGGCGGGTAGCCGTCGGGAGAATCGAACGTCGAAGGCGGCCCGTACGCGCCCCTCACGTGCGCATGTAACGACCAGGTCGCCGAGCTGCCACGGAAGTCTTCGAAAGCGCTAACGCTCATGCAACCACCGCTCTCGTGCGCGGCTTCAGACTGCGAGCAGGGCGGAGAGGGGCGAGAGGGGGTGTGGCGAGCGTCGATTCCGACACCGCCCGGATCTGAGAATGGGGGTCGCACGCGACCCCGACAGGGGCCATGACTATGATCCGGAGGACCGACCATGCATCTGAATCACCCCTTTTCCAAGCGAGCGCTTGCGACTATCACATCCCTCGCGCTGTGCGCGTCACTCGTTCCCTCGACCGCCTTCGCCCGCCCCGACGCGGCTAAGCCGAAGGCGGCGGTGCGTCACCAGCACGCGCAGCCCGATCGCAAGGTCAAGAATGTGATCGTGCTCATCAGCGACGGTATGGGCTACGCCCAGCTCGAAGCGGCCAATCTCTACGGCTACGGCCGCCGCGTCGCGCAGTCCTACGAGCGCTTCCCCGTTCGCGTGGGCATGTCCACCTTCGCACACCCTTCCGTCGGAGGGGCGTATGACCCGTCCGCGGCGTGGGCGAGCTTCGACTACGTGAAGAACAACCCGACCGACTCGGCGGCGGCTGCTTCGGCCATGTCGACCGGCATCAAGACATACAACGCGGGCCTCGGTGTCGACATCGATGGGCTGCGGGCCGCTCACGCGCTGGAGGCCGCTGAGGAGCTCGGCAAGGCCACGGGCGTCGTGTCGAGCGTTCAGATCAGTCACGCGACACCCGCCGGCTTCGTAGCGCACAACGCGAGCCGCAACAACTACGAGCAGATCGCCAACGAGATGCTCCACACGTCTGCCGTTGACGTCATCATGGGCGCCGGCAATCCGTTCTGGACGGACAGCGATACCACGCGCACGCCCTCGGCGAGCAGCTACCGGTTCGTCGGCGGCCAGGCCACCTGGGACGGGCTCGTAGCGGGCACTGTGGGCGGCGACGCTGACGGCGACGGCGACTCCGACGCCTTCAAGCTTGTCCAGACGCCCGCCGAATTCGCGGCCCTGACGACCGGCGCGACCCCCGCGCGCGTCGTCGGAATCGCCCAGTGCGCGTCAACGCTCCAGCAGAGCCGCGGCGGCGACACCAATGCCGACCCGTTCGTCGCACAGTTCAACCGCAACGTCCCGACCCTCGAGACGATGACCAAGGCGGCGCTCAACGTCCTCGACGAGAACCCCAACGGCCTGTTTCTGATGATCGAGGGCGGCGCCGTTGACTGGGCCGGTCACGCCAACCAGAAGGGCCGTATCATCGAAGAGCAGGTCGACTTCAATAACTCGGTCGATGCGGTGATCGAATGGGTCGATGAGAACTCGAACTGGGGCGAGACGCTCGTGATCGTCACCGGCGACCATGAGACCGGCTACCTGACGGGCCCCGGCTCGGGCAGCACCATCGCCGGCCCCGTGTGGAACCCGCTCGCCAACTTCGGCATCGGAGTGGCACCGGGCATGCAGTTCAACAGCGGTGACCACACGAACTCGCTGATTCCGTTGTTCGCCAAGGGCTCGGCTGCCCGGCACCTGCGCGCGGCCGCGACCGGCGTCGACCCGGTGCGCGGGGAGTACTTGGACAACACCGACATCGCCAAGACGGTCTTCGCCACGATGAAGTAGCTGCTTGGTTTCGCGTCGCCCGTCACCACCGGACGATGAAGGGCGGCCCCCTCGGGGAGCCGCCCTTCTGGTGTTGCGTGTAGCCGGCCGACCGGGCAACGCGTGATGCCGGCGCGCTACCCCTCGATGATGCGCATCGCCTCATCGCGATACGCATCCATGACAAACGGGATACCGGAGATCTCAGCAGACTCCTTCGTGAGCGCCATGAGATCAGCACGGGCGATCGTGTCCAGCCGCATATTGCGGCTACCGCTCATGAGCTGCTGCAGACCGACTTGAATCTTGTCGGAGTAGGTGTAGACCGCTATCGCGCCCAGGGGGAACTTGTCGACCTCGTCGCCGTACTTGGCCTTGAGCGTCTCGTAGGTGACGAAGATCTCCTCTTTGGTGCCGCCGAACGCTGACACCGACTTCGGAAGGTCCTGCTCCTTCATCCAGACCTCGATGTTCTTGCCCACGAAGCCCGGAATCATGAGTGCGCGACCCATGCAGACGGCCCTGGTGTGTGGTGCGCCGAGCGCGAGCACCTTGAAGACGTGATCCTCAGTCGAGAAGCCGCCGGCGATCGCGATGTCCGGGACGTACGCGCCCTGGCTTGCCAGCTTCTCGGCGAGTTCGTTGGCCATGCACTGCAGGTAGAACGTCGGAACGCCCCACTCCTCCATCATGCGCCACGGGCTCATGCCGGTGCCGCCCGGTGCGCCGTCGATGGTAAGCAGGTCGATGCGGGCGTTGCTCGCCCACTTCATCGCCATGGCGAGCTCGCGCATCGGGTACGCGCCGGTCTTGAGCGTGACGCGCTGAGCGCCGAGGTCACGCAAACGCTGGACCTCGGCGTAGAACTCATCCTCGTCAACGAAGCCCAGTCGGCTGTGGCGCTCGAACTGGCGGATGGCGCCGTCGGCGAAGGCTGCCTGGATGGCCGGGTCGCTCGGATCCGGGGTGACGAGGTAGCCGCGCTTCTGCAACTCCAACGCGCGCTCGAGGCTGTTGACCTTGATCTCGCCGCCGATGCACTTGGCGCCCTGGCCCCACTTGAGCTCCATGGTCGTGACGCCGAGCTTCTCCACGCAGTACTCCGCGACGCCGAGGCGCGTGTCCTCGACGTTCATCTGCACGAGGATGTCGCCGTAACCATCCTCCTGGTAGCGGCGGAACAGCTCCACGCGACGTTCCATGTCCGGCGAGCGCGTCACCTTGCCGCGTGCGTCGAGCTCAAGGGCCGGATCGATGCCGCACACATTCTCGCCGCACACGATCGACACGCCGGAGATCGCCGCACCGATTGCGAAGTGCTCCCAGTTCTTGCGGGCGATCTCGGTCGACCCGAGAGCGCCCGTGAAGATCGGCACCCGCATCTTGACCTTGTTCTTGTCGCCGAAGACGGTCTCGGTGCTGACCATCGGGAACAGCGTGTTGTCCGGATCGCCCTCGACACCGTCGGGCAACCCCTTGGCACCCAGCGCGTACCCGCAGATGTTCAGGTGCGAGTAGTCGATGGGATAATCCTTGTCGCCGCCGGCCGTGACCTCGCCGAACGGACCGGGATAGATGACCTCGCGACCACGGAACGAGGCCTTGAAGACCTCGCAGTTGCCGCGGCAGCCGTCGACACAGCGGCTACACAGACCCGAACCCGGAACCACATCCTTGGAGCGGTTCCCCGTCTGTGTGACATCGTTTCCTCGCGGGCTTTGCAGATTCACTCTCGTTCCCCTCCCCATAGATGACAGCTACGACGTGCCAACCTGCCGGATTCGCATTGCCCCGCATAGTAGCGCGATACGAAACATGATAGAAACACAGCAGGAATGTTTTCGAAATATTCACTGTGCGCGTGAGCGCAGACAAGGAGCAGCCATGACTCAAGAGAGCCGAGCCCATGCGGCCGAAGCGATTCGCGCTCAAGGGGTCGAGTTCATCCACCTGTGGTTCACGGACGTGCTCGGCTTCCTGAAGACATTCGTCATCTCCATCGACGAGCTCGACCTGGCGATGAGTGAGGGAATGGGTTTCGACGGCTCATCGATCCAGGGATTCGCGCGCATCCAGGAGTCGGACATGGTGGCGCTGCCTGACCCCTCGACGCTGCAGATTCTTCCGTGGCGTCAGGGCGACACCCTCGTCGCAACCATGTTCTGCGACGTCGTCCGCCCCGACGGCTCACCGTATCCGGGAGACCCGCGCAACGTCATGCGCCGCAACCTGGAGCGGGCCACCGAGATGGGATTCGACTTCTTCATCGGGCCGGAACTCGAGTACTACTACTTCAAGGACGACAAGCGCACCCGCCTGCTGGACCACGGCGGCTATTTCGACATGACCACACGCGATCTGGCCGTGGACCTGCGCAAAGAGACGGTCCGCGCGCTCAACCAGTTCGATATCCAGGTCGAGTACAGCCACCACGAGGTCGGACCCAGCCAACACGAGATCGACCTGCGCTACGACCGGGCGCTCAGAATGGCCGACAAGGTCATGACGTATCGGCTGGTGGTCAAGGAGATAGCGCAGCTGAACGGCGTGTATGCCACGTTCATGCCCAAGCCCATGTATGGCGAGGCCGGCAGCGGCATGCACGTCCACCAGTCGCTCTTCCGTGATGGGCGCAACGCGTTCTACGACGCGAATGACGAGTTCCACCTGTCGGACACCGCAAAGGCCTACGTCGCCGGGCTGCTGTATCACGCGCGGTCGATCTGTGCCGTGACGAACCAGTGGGTCAACTCGTACAAGCGCTTGGTGTCTGGATACGAGGCTCCGGTCTACATCTGCTGGGCGCACAGGAACCGATCGGCGCTGGTGCGCGTACCTATGTACAAGCCCGGCAAAGAGAACGCCACCCGCGTGGAGCTCCGTTCGCCCGACCCCGCATGCAACCCGTACTTGGCTTTCTCGGTGATGCTCGCCGCCGGACTCGACGGGATCAAGCGCGGCCTGGAACTCCCCGCCGACGTCACCGACAACATCTACGAGATGAGTGACGTCGAGCGCGCCACTCTCGGTATCAAGCAGCTTCCTGAAAGCCTGAACGAAGCCGTGAACGAGATGGAGCAAAGCGAGCTGGTGCGCGAAGCGCTCGGCGAGCAGGTCTTCGAATGGTTCATTCGTAACAAGCGAATCGAGTGGCATGACTACCGCACCCGGGTCACCCGGTGGGAGCGAGACAACTACCTCGCGATCCTCTAGAAGCGGGGCCCGGTAGGGCCTTCACCGCGGTCAATGAGAGCGGCGTACCCTCACGGGGCGCCGCTCTTTCGCGTCTGGGGACGCGAATCAACCAGAGTGACCGTGATCCGCTCGCGTGCGCCCGGCGCTACGTGACTCGAGTCCTACTTGAGGGTTCTTTCAAGACAACTACCAGCATTTTTCTTTTATTCCTCAACACCAGGTTGATACTTGTGCAGCGTAGTATGATTCATCTAGTATATGTCATGTCCTATATAACATTTCGGGGGGAAGAGCGCTGTGTCGCTCGAGCACGCGATACTCGGACTGCTCAACGAACACCCGCGGTCGGGCTACGACCTCAAGACGCGGTGTTTCGACGGTCCCCTGTACCCCTTGTGGGCCGCAGATCAGGCCCAGGTGTACCGCACACTCGAGCGTCTCAAGACGGTCGGTCTGGTCACCGCCACCCGCCGACGTCGCGCGGGCAAACCTGACCGGCGGCTCTACGAGCTGACGCCCGCAGGGCAGGTGTCCCTGCAGGCGTGGCTCGCTTCCCCTGCAGACACTCCCGTCGTACGCGACCCTCTCCTCATACGCCTCTACTTCGGCGAGGCCACCGCTGACGAGGACCTCATCGCCGTCCTAGTGGCCAGCCGCGACCAGCATCAGTCGCGACTGCTCGGGCTGCGGACTGCGAAGGCGGACCTGGCATCCGAGCGCTCCATCGACGATCGCACTTCGACCCTGAGACAGACCGCATTCGATGGAGCGCTTGCGCGGGAGCGTGCAGCCATCGACTGGCTGGACGACTGCATCGACGCCATCCGCGACGGGGCGCTGCCCGGCTCAACCGCTGCGGGAACCGGGCAGCGCCATCTATTCGGGACGTGAGTGCCGGCGTATAGTGAAGCCGGCCTGACAAGAAGGGGGTTGGGCGTGAGGATCATCGCGATTGACGCGAGTACCGGGCGGGGCGTGGTGAGCCGATCGGTCGAAGTGGCAGCGCGGGCGGCCGAAGCGGCCGGGGCCACGGTGGAGCGAGTACGGCTCGCCGAGTACGACGTGCGCTACTGCACCGGCTGCAAGATGTGCCGCCTCACGGGCACCTGCAAGATAGACGACGACCTACCGGATCTCGCCGAGAGGATCGCGCTGAGTGACGGGGTCATCTTCGGTGTCCCCTCCTACTTCAAACGGGCCGAGCGTCCCTTGCAAGCGGTTCTCGATCGCCTCTCGGGCTACTTCTCCTCAAGCGGCCAGCTTCGACTTCCGGGTTTCTCCGAGCGCGAAGTCCCCTCCGCCCCTCAGGCCAGGGCCGCTCGCCGCGCCGTGATCATCACCGCTACCTCAGCGCCGGAACCCATTGCGACATTCTTCGGCTACACGTCAGGACCCATCCGCGAACTGCGCACCTCACTTGCGGTGGGGGGCATTCAAACGATCGGCTCGCTCGCTGTGTCCGGCCGGTGGACCAACCACCAGCTCGACGAGTGGGAGAACGACAAAGCCTGCTCGCTCGGACGAGTCCTCGCGGGGCGCATCTGAACCGTCTCTCGGTCACTCAGCTAAGCAGCAGGTCCATCACCCCGGCGCCGGGATCGACGACAAGGCCTGTCGCCGAAGCATCCGTCTCGCCGTAAGCCACCGCACCGTTCGTCGCGATTCCCGGACCCCACAGCACGAAGGGCACCGGATCGCCCACGTGGGTCTTGAGCTCCACCGGCGTCGGATGGTCGGGCATCGCCAGGATCCGCACCTCGCCGGGGTACGCGCGAACACGACTCACGACCTCGCGATCGATGGCCTCAATCGCGGCGAGCTTCGCGGGGCCATCCCCTGCGTGACCCTCTTCATCAGGTGACTCGACGTGGATGACAACGAGGTCGTGATCCACGAGCGCCTCAAGAGCTCCGATCGTCTGGCCCGCGTAGTCGTTGTCGGAGTCACCGGTGACCCCCGTGATGGACAGTCGCGTGATTCCCGTCAGCACCGCCAGACCGTTAAGCAGGTCCACGCCGCTCGTCATCGCCGCCCGAACACCGCGCTTCTGCGAGAAGGGAACAAGACCGCGCGGGCGTGCTCCCGGCCAGAAGGGCCACACGTCGGTGACCGGCAGGAGTCCCGCACCCAGGCGACACAGGTTCACCGCGTTGTGCGCGAGCAGGGGCTTCGCGCGCTCCATGTAGTCGAGCAGAAGCTCAGAGCCCCTTCCGCGCGGCACCTGACCCACTACGGGTTTGTCCGAGATATCGTGCGGAGGAGTGAATCCGCACTCCAGAAGCTCGGGGTGACCCTTCACGACGAGGATGTGTCGGTAGGCCACACCGGGGTGCAGGGTGAACACCGCGTCGTCGAGGTTCGTGGCGATGTCGCGCACGATGGCGTTGGACTCCTCCGTCGAGATGTGACCGGCGGCGTAGCTCGTCATGAGCCCATCGGTGATCGTCACCGTGTTGAGGCGCAGGGCGACCTCGTCAGGGGCCAGTTCGACGCCGATGCTGGCGGCTTCGATCGCCCCACGCCCAACGTAGTCCTCCACGGGGTCGTAGCCGATGATCGAGGTGCAGGCGGCCGACGAGGAGGGCTCTGTTCCCTCAGGCACCGTACGAGCCAGTCCCACGAGCCCGGTGCGCGCGAGCGCGTCCAGATTCGGCGTGCACGCCGCCTCCAGCGTTGACTTGCCGCCGAGCGCTGACATCGGCCAACCCGCCGCGCCGTCAAGAATCACGATGACATACTTCACGCCAGACCCCCTCCTGGGTACGAGTACCTGTAAGAGCGTACCACCCGTTCACGGCGTAAGGACCCCCATGGCCTCATCCCATCTGCACACCCTCACCGGTCGGCTCGTGACACTGCGTCCTGCCGACGAAACCGAACTTTCGCAGCTCGCAGAGGCTCTGGCCGCTGATGCTAATGCGTCGCCGTGGCTTGGAACCGATCCCTCCGTCATCCTCACCTGGTTCCGTGGTGACGGGGTGTCTGCCTTCGTCGTTGACTCGCAGGGCACCGCATTGGGTGTGATCACGTTCGAAGAGGAGCTCGATCCCGACTACCACGCGGCCAACATCGACATCGGCCTGCTGTCTGGTGCGACCGGCCGGGGTGTCGGACCTGATGCGCTGGCCACACTCGTCGAGTACCTCTTCACCGTGCGGGGACACCATCGTGTGACCATCGACCCTGCCGTGGCCAACACTCGCGCGATCCGCGCCTACGAGAGGGTCGGGTTCAAACCGGTCGGGGTCATGCGCGAGTACGAGCGGGGCTCCGACGACCAATGGCACGACAACCTCCTGATGGACCTTCTCAAGCGCGAACTCATGCCGACGAGCGGCTCGTGAGTCGGGTATCATTCCTCAACATGAGAAGACCCACCACATACACCGATACGCGCGGACTGAGCGAGCATCAGCCGCTCTTCAGTGATGTTGTAGTGACGGGCATCGCACCGGGCGGCGGGCTCTTCGTGCCGACCGAGCTGCCTGACTTCGCGCTCGACGAGATTCTGGCGATGGCCGAGATGCCGTACTGGCGGCGAGCCGCCGCCGTATTCACGCGTTTCGGCGTGGACTTTGACGCCGACCGCGTGGATGCGCTCATGCGGCGTGCGTACGGTCGCCAGTGGGACGACGATCGGATCGCGCCGGTCGAGGAAGTCGTGGCGGGCGTGCATGTGCTGGAGCTGTGGCATGGACCGACGAGCGCCTTCAAGGATATGGCACTTCAGTGTCTGCCGCTGTTCTTCAGCGCGGCCGTCGAACGTCAACAGGCTCGTGGCGAACTCACCGACGACTTCCTCGTACTGGTAGCAACCTCGGGTGACACCGGCAAAGCCGCACTCGAAGGGTTCGCCGACCGGGAGCACACGAGCATCGTGGTGTTCTATCCCGACGGCGGGGTCTCTGACATCCAGCGCAAGCAGATGGTCACGCAAGCCGGCGGCAATGTCGGCGTCTTCGGCGTGCGCGGCAACTTCGACGACTGCCAAAGCGCCGTGAAGGACGCTTTCGCCGATGAGAACTTCAACGCATGGCTACACGGCGAGCACCGCCTGAAGCTCTCGAGCGCGAACTCCATCAACTGGGGACGTTTGCTTCCCCAGATCGCGTACTACGTGAGCGCCTATGCCGACATGGTCTCATCCGGTGGGGTCAAGTCCGGCGAGCCGATGGACGTGTGTGTGCCCACGGGCAACTTCGGCAACATCCTCGGCGCCTACTACGCCCGCCTGTGCGGCGTCCCGATCGGACGCTTGATCTGCGCATCCAACGAGAACAACATCCTCACCGACTTCATCGCCACCGGCGTGTACGACATCTCCGGTCGCGACTTCGTGAACACCCCGTCGCCGTCGATGGACATCCTGGTCTCAAGCAATCTCGAGCGGCTTCTCTACCACCTCGCCGGTCCGCACCAGGTCAACGGATGGATGACCGAACTCGCCAAGCACCGGCGCTTCCAGGTGGATCCCGACACCTTCCGCGCTGTGCGCGAGATACTTGTGGGCGACTTCGTCACCAACGACGAGTCCCTCGCCACCATCCGCCGCGTTCACGAAGAAACGGGCTACCTTCTCGACCCCCACACGGCGGTCGCCTGGGAGGTGGCAGAACGCATGCGCGGCGAGAACCCGGTGCTGGTCGTGTCGACCGCCCACTGGGCCAAGTTCGGCGCTGACGTGCTCAAGGCGCTTCTGGGCCGTCCCTATCGCGATCCGCTTCCCGCCGAACTCGCTGACCTCTCCGGCGTCGAGTTGCTTCGCGAGGTGCTCGGGCGCGCGGGTTCCTGCGCACCGATCCCGTCCGGACTCGCCTCGCTCGACGACATGATCGCCCGCTTCACCGACGTGGTCGACCCCGGACGCGACGGAGTGGAGTCGGCGGTCAAGGGATGGCTCGGCTGACGCGTGCCTGAGGACGATGCCGAGATTCTCCAGCGCTTCATCGACGCCCTGTTTCGTGAGGCCACGACGGCGACCCGTCTCGACGTGATCGTTCGTGCTGAGGCCTACGACCTGCCGTGCGATCTCGTCGGCATCATCGAACTGCTGCCGCCGGGCACCTATCGGCGAGACAAGTTGTGCGATCAGCTCAACTCCGCCCTCAAAGGCCACGGCTGGGCAGGGCGCTACCGCACGGTCGACTAAGCGACGCGCAGGCCCGTGACGACCAACCTAGCGTCTGCGCCGCTCACGAGGATTCCTCGCTCGGTAGCACTCGCTGCATTATCACGACATCGAGCCACCGGTCGAACTTGCGGCCCACCTCGCGCATCACGCCGACCCGCTCGAAGCCTGCACGCTCTGTCATGCGGAGACTCGCCTCGTTCTCCGACACGATCTTGCTGACCGCGACATGGTGACCTGCATCGACCGCCTCGTGAACGAGGTGGTCGAGCACGAGAGGCCCGATGCCTTGCCCGAGATGAGAAGGCGCCACATACACGGCGACTTCCACGGTCCGCGACCATGCACTGCGGCTCGCGAACGGAGACAGCGATCCCCAGGCAACCGTCTGATGCTCGGCGTCTTGGACCACGACGACGGGGTGCGCCGCGGACCGTTCCGCGATCCACTCCTGGCGCTCCTCGACGCTCTTGAGCTCCGTGTCAAACGTGGCTGTGGACGTCTCGATGTAGTGGTTGTAGATGCGCGCGATGTCGGCAGCGTCGCCGACGGTGGCGCGGCGGATCACGTAGTGGTCCATCACTCCCCGGATCTCAGAAAGAGTTGTCGCCATTATGCAGTTCTTAACTGAAATGATACTCGTCTGGCGCCGTTCTGGCACAGGCGTTGCTTTAATTCGACCGAGAGCTGGGCGACCCGCCTTACCCCTCCCCCCTCGGGCGGGAAACGCCCCTCGGCACTACACAGGACGCGCCTCCCCCCCTCAGGCGCGTCCTGGCATTTTGTAGGGGCTTCACCGCACCGCCAGCCATCGGCCAGCAGTTCACACCGATTCCCGCGCCGTGCTAGACCGTGTCGCTGTCGGCTAGCCGAACCGCCCGGTGATGTAGGCCTCGGTACGCTTGTCGGTCGGATTCGTGAACATCGTCTTCGTGTCGCCGATCTCGATCAGCCGGGCAGGCTCCTCCATGGACTCTCGGAGCATGAACGCGGTGCGGTCGGAGATTCGGGCAGCCTGCTGCATGTTGTGGGTCACGATCACGATGGTGACGCTTCGCTTGAGTTCAGAGATCGTGTCCTCGATCTGCTGCGTGGAGATGGGATCGAGAGCCGAAGCCGGCTCGTCCATGAGCATGACCTCGGGGCTCGTGGCCAGAGCGCGGGCGATGCACAGCCTTTGCTGCTGACCGCCCGATAGCTCGAACGCGTGCTTCTTGAGCAGGTTCTTCACTTCTTCCCACAGCGCCGCTCGCCTGAGCGAGTCCTCCACCAGCTCCCCGAGCTCGGCCTTCCCGCGGATACCGTGGGTCCTCGGTCCGTAGGCGACATTGTCGTAGATGGACATCGGGAACGGGTTCGGCTTCTGGAAGACCTGCCCGACACGCGCCCTCAACTCGACAGGGTCAACCGCACGATCATGGATATTGACCCCGTCGAGGAGGATCTTGCCTCCTACCGTGACGTTGCCCAGCTCGTCGTTCATGCGATTCAGACACCTCAGCAGCGTCGACTTCCCGCAACCGGACGGACCGATCAGGGCAGTCACCGACGTCGGCTCGATGCTCATGCTCACCTGATGGACCGCGGTATCTGACCCGTAGGTCACCGAGACGTCGGTGAGTTCGAATGAGCCGGTTGCGGTCGTTACCATCTGATCCTTCTCCTTTGGCGGGTCCGCCACGCGGCCGCAACGACGTTGATGATGCTTACGCCCGCAACAAGAACGAGGGCGGTGCCCCAGACAACGTCGGGGGCGGACTTGGTGGCCTGCGTGGCCATGATGTAGAGGTGGTACGGCAACGCCATGGTCTGGTCCAACAGCGACTCCGGTAGCGGGGCGTAGAAGGCCACGGCCGTGACCAGGATCGGGGCCGTCTCGCCAGCGGCACGCGACAGCCCGAGAATCGACCCGGTGACTATGCCTGGCGCGGCCGCAGGGAGGACGACCCGTGCGACCGTTCGCAACCTCGATGCACCCAGAGCAAGGGACGCCTGGCGCAGGTCCTTCGGCACTTGAAGCAACGCCTCTTCCGTCGCGGTGATGATCACCGGAAGGGTCAGACAGGCAAGCGTCAGCGCGCCCGAGATGACCGAGCGCCCGAAGCCGAGCGCCAGGACGAAGAGTGCGAGCCCGAAGAGGCCGTAGACGATCGACGGCACTCCCGCCATGTTCGCGATCGCAAGCCGGATCATACGCGTGAACCGGCCCTTCGGCGAGTACTCTGCGAGGTAGATTCCGGCCATGACGCCGATGGGCACGGCGAACACCGCCGTCCAGAAGGTGAGCAGCAGGGTGCCGTAGATGGCCGGCCAGATGCCGCCTTGTGTCATGAACATCTTGGGCGGCTGGGTGAGGAACTCCCAGTCGATCGAAGCCCCGCCCTTGATCACGAGGTAGAGCAGGATGAACGCCACGACGCCGATGACACCGAATGCCGCGGCGCCGGTGATGATCTTGGCGACTGTCTCGACGACGCGCGCGCGACGCACTCGAGCTGATGCCCTACTCATCGACGCCACCTCCGGCGCTGCCTCTCCAAGACGATATCGGCGGCGAGGTTGATGGCAAAGGTCACGGCGAACAGGACCAGGGCCATGGCGAACAGCACGGAGTAGTGCTCGCCACCCTGCACGACCTCCGCCATCTCACCGGCGATCGTGCCAGGCATGGTGCGCACGGAGACAAACGGCGTGTCGGCGATGATGCCCGAGTTGCCCGCCAGCATGAGCACGACCATGGTCTCGCCGATGGCTCGTCCGACTCCGAGCATCACCGCAGCGAAGACGCCCGATGATGCCGCCGGCAGGACCACCTTGTACACGGTCTGCCAGCGCGTGTTGCCCAGCGCCAAGGACCCGGTGCGCAGATCGGCAGGCACGGCGTGGAGCGCATCCTCGGAGATGGAGATGATGGTCGGCAGAGCCATGATGCCGACCACGATACCGGCGGTGAACGCTGTCAGGCCGGTGTCGAGTTCGAACCATACGCGCACCCGAGGAACGACCAACGCCAGACCGATCAGACCGAGTACCACCGAAGGCACGGCGGCCATGAACTCGATGACGGACTTGGTGAACTCCTTCATCCTTCGACCGGCGAACTCAGATATGTAGACCGCGGCGGCAACACCGACGGGAACGCAGAGGAGCACCGCGACCGCCGTCACCCACATGGACCCCGTCTCGGCGGGAAGGAATCCGTACGAGGGGACCTTGCTCGTCGGGAACCAGTCGGTCCCCGTGATCATCTCGATCATGCCGATGTCTGTGATCGCACGCCACGAGTTCAGCACGAGAAACACGGTGATTCCGGCAAGGACGACTATCGCTGTCAAACCTGACAGCGCTATGAGGCGCGTGAAGACGCCTTCGGCCGCCCGGCTGAATGCCGAGCGGCCGCGGCGCCGCCGTGAAGTGGGGGCGTCTATCATACGAGCTACTGCGCGACTGGCACGAAGCCCTGGTCGGTGACGATCTGCTGGCCACCAGGACCGAGGATCCAGTCGATGTAGGCCTTCATGACGTCAGCCGGCTCGCCGTTGCTGTACATATACAGTCCGCGTGAAAGCACGTAGCTGCCGTCGAGCGCGGTCTCGACCGATGCCGCGACGCCATCGATCTCAATGACCTTGACATCCGGGGTCAGGTAGCCGAGACCCACGTAGCCGATAGCGTTCGGGTTGTTCTTGGTCTCGTCGATGATCGCCTGGGTAGACGAGAGGAGCTTCGCCTCCTTGGCATACTCGTTATCCTCACCGACGACCTCCTCCTTGAAGTACTCGTAGGTACCCGAGGAGCTGTCACGCGACAGGAGAACGATAGGCGCATCGGTGCCGCCGACATCCTTCCAGTTCGTGATCTCGCCGCGGTAGATCTTGCCGAGCTGGTCGAGCGTCATGCCCGTCACGCCATTCCCGGGGTTCACTACGACGGCGATGCCATCCTTGGCCACCTCGATCTCGAACGACGTGATGCCCTTGCCCTCAGCCTCGGCCTTCTCTTCGTCCTTGATCTGGCGCGATGCATTGGCAAAGTCGATGGTGCCGTTGATGAGTGCTGCGATCCCGGTGCCCGAGCCGCCACCCTTGATGGCGATCATGACGCCAGGATTCTCGGTCTGAAAGACCTCGGCCCATGCCTGGCCCAGGTTGACCATGGTGTCCGAGCCCTCGACGTTGATCGAGCCCGTCAACTCCTCGCCCGCAGGCTCCTCGCCGGACGGCTCCTCGGTCGTCGTACCTCCGCAGCCAACAAGCGCAAATGCGAGCATCGCTGCGAGTGCGAGTACAAGCCACTTCTTCGCCTTCACTGGCACTACCTCACTTTCAGTGTCGTGTAAGCGGGGCTTGAGCACCCGCCGCGAGCCATGCTACGGACATGTCACCGTGCTTTGGTTGCACGCAGGTAAACTCAATGCACGTAGGTGTAAACTCCATGTGAAACAGCCCGTGTCGAGGTTTCACGCGTGCAATCATGTGCCGTCCGTCCCCCAAAGCCAAGGGAGCCCGTGATGGCCACTATCCTCATGGTCGAGGACGATCCGATCATCAGGCAGACAGTCGAGTATGCCCTGCGGCGCGCGGGATTCACCGTGCATTCGACGGGTGACGGCGACGCGGCACTCGATCTCGCGAATCGGGTGATGCCCGAACTCGTGCTGCTCGACTTGATGCTGCCCGGAACCGACGGTTACGAGATCGCCGAGAAGCTCCGGGCCACCGACCGCGAAATCGCCATCATCATGGTCACGGCGCTCGACACCGAACGCGACAAGGTGCGCGGACTCGACGCCGGAGCTGACGACTACATCACCAAGCCGTTCTCCATGGAGGAACTGCTCGCCCGCGTGCGAGCCAACCTACGCCGCGTGCGCACACGCGAGACGCTCGCCGATGACCGGCGCATCGAGGTGGGCGACCTCGTGATCGAGCCCAAGAGCTTCCGCGCCTCGGTCGCCGGGCAACCCGCTCGCCTGCGCCTCAAGGAGTTCCAGCTTCTCCTGTGTCTTGCCAAGCGCACCGGCGAACTGTGCACGCGCCAGATACTCGCCGAGGAGGTGTGGGGCTACGAGCACCTTCCCACCTCACGCACGATCGACGTGCACGTCCGGCGACTGCGCCAGGCGGTCGAAGACCCGTCCGCCTATACCTACGTTCACACGGTGCATGGAATCGGCTACAGGTTCGAGCCGCTGGCGAAGCAGGGAACCGAGACACCCTGATGAGCACCCCCCATCGACTCACGGGCTCGCTGCTCTTTCGCCTGGCGGTCGGGTACGCCTTGGTTGCGGCGGTGTTCACGGCTGCCTGGGTGTGGTCACTCTACGGACCGCTCGCCGAAGCGGCCCTCACCCAACAACAGCGCAACCTAACGGCGGTAGCCCAGAGTGCGGCGCTGCTCGCCTCGGAGTCCAACGACTCCCCTGCACGCATGGCACAAGGGCTGGTCGCGCGTACCGACCTGCGCCTCACGATCATCGCCAGCGACGGCTCAGTGCTTGCAGACTCAAACACCGATGCGTCTGCGATGGAGAGCCCCACCGATCGCCCTGAGGTTCGCGAGGCCCTCGCCGGCCGCATCGGTACGGACCACCGGGTCTCCCCCACCGAGGGTCAAGAGGAACTGCACGTGGCCGTCCCGGGGTCGATCGACGGACGCCGCGTGGTCGTGCGGGTGTCCCAGCCCATGTCTGAGATCGAAGACATCGCTTCGCGCTCCCGCCGCATCGCGTTGGTACTGCTGGGCATCGCCATGGCCATCACGTTCGCGGTTGCCGTCTCTGCGTCGCGCGCCGCTGCGCGTCCCGTGCGGGAGCTCTCCGCGGTGGCGGGGAAGATGGCCGCGGGCGACCTCAGCGTGGAGATTCCCGAGATGCCCGCGGACTTGAGCGAGCTCGCTGACGCGCTTGCCACGCTCCGCTCGCAAGTCCAGTCCCGACTCGAGGCGCTGGAGCAGGAACGGCACACGCTGCGAACCGCACTAGACGGTCTGGGAGACGCGGTGCTGCTCATGAATGGCGAGACCGTGCTGCTGGCCAACCGCGAGGCCAGCCGCATGTTTCGAACGCCCTCACGCGGGTGGGCGGGCTCAAGCCTCGATGAGACAGGGCTTCCCGCACCGGTGCTTGAAGCGACGCGCGAGCGCCTTGGATCCGATCACGCGACCGCGCTCGACCTACCCCCGGACCCGACCGGCCGCCACTTTCGGGTGTACGCCGCCCCCCTGCCATTCGCCCCGGACGTCGCCTCCGGGGTCATCGTGGTGATCTCGGACATAACCGAGCGCGCGCGCGTCGAACTGGTGCGCCGCGACTTCGTGGCCAACGCGAGCCACGAACTCAAGACCCCGGTGGCGGGAATCCGCCTTCTGGCCGAAACGGCCGCTACGGCAGCCGAAGACGGCGAGACAGACCGAGCCCTCGCCTTCACGCGCCTCATCGAAGCGGAGACCGATCGGCTCCAGAAGCTCGTGAGCGACCTACTGGACCTGTCCCGGCTTGACTCGAGTCCAAAGCCCGATGCCATCGCGGACGTCCGTATGGCCGTCGAGCGCGCCGTGGTTTCGCACAAAGCCGCATCGGCACGAAAGGGGCTCGCACTGGCGTCGAGCCTGGATGCCGTTCGCGGTCAGGACGTGTTCGTGCATGCCGACCCAACGGATCTGGCCATCGCACTCGACAACCTGCTCGACAATGCGATCGCATACACGGACACCGGTACCGTCTCGGTCACCGTGATGGGACTCGATGGTAGCGTGCTCATCAAGGTGGGCGACACCGGGCCGGGAATCCCGGCAGAGCACCAGCCGCGTGTATTCGAGCGCTTCTATCGGGTCGACCGGAGCCGCTCTCGTGACGCGGGCGGCACCGGACTGGGTCTGGCGCTGGTTCGACACGTCGCCGAACGCTCGGGCGGCAGCGTCACCCTCGAATCGCTCCCGGGTACGGGCTCGACGTTCACCCTGAACCTTCCGCGGGCCACCTAGCGACGAGCAGCACCGCGGCGATGATCCAAGCGCTACCCAGCATCCACCGGGAGTGCCCCGTCCCGCTCACACCCCTGATGCCTCCACGAGGCGCGCCGCGATCTGCTTCTTGCGCGACAGGACGCCCGGCATCCATGCGCTTCCCGTCTTGAACGAGACCCCGAGCGCCCGCTCCGCTAGGCGGATCTTGCCCGCGGCGAACACCTCGGAGCCCTCTCGCACGATATCGGTGCCCATCAGGACCGCGAGATCATAGCGACCGGCGAGCCGCATCGCCTCAAGCGCGGTGCACACCTCGTCAGCGTGCTCCATGAGCTCGGCCAGATCGACCGTCTCGAACTGCGCGATCGCCACGGCGACATCGCCGGCGCGGTACTCCTTGACGTCAGCGCTGACGACCTCGGAAGCCAGGAACGGCCGACCTGCGCTGCGCGCGCGGAACAGCTCCATCCCGAACTCCATCGGGTCGACGCCCACGACGGCAGCGAGCCGCTCGCATACCTCGCGATCGAGCGCCGCGGTCGTTGGCGACTTCAATAGCACCGTGTCGGTGAGCACTGCGGCGAGCAGCACGCCGGCGAGCGCTTCCGGCACGTCGACGCCAAGCATCTGGAAGCGCGTCGCAACAATCGTGGCGGTCGAGCCCACGGGTAGGTTCAGAAACAGGATCGGACCGGCGGTCTGGACGTCGCCCACGCGGTGGTGGTCGACGATCTCGATCACCGCGGCGTCCTCTATTCCGGCGGCCGACTGCGCGGACTCGTTGTGGTCGACGAGAATCACACGGCGACGTCTCCCGCGCGCGATATCGGTGCGCGTGAGCATCCCGACCACGTGTCCGACCTCATCGGTCACCACGGCCTCTCTCTGGACACTCGCGAGCAGATCCTCGGCGGCCTCGGAGAGTAAGGCCTCGGGACCAAACGTCAGGATGTCGGTGTCCATGAGGTCGCCCACCGCCTGCGACAGCGACACCAGGCGCGCCGCGCTGTATGTGTCGTGTGCGGTGACGATCACGCTCGCGCCCTTAGCGCGCGCGAGTTCGATGACGGCGTCGACCGGACGCGCCCCGGTCGTCACGATGAGGCACGCCGCGCCCGACTCGAGCGCAAGCGGCTGCGAACGAAGGCGGTCACCGAGAATGACCACATCGCCGGGGCTGATGCGGGCCGCCAGCGTGGCCGGCTCGGCGGCGCCGATCAGCACGCCGCCCGCGACCTCATCGCCCGGCGCCCCGGCGAGCACCTCGCCGTCGAGCACCTTCGCCAAGCGCTCCACGGTGACCGGCATCCGCGCGAAGCCCGCGAGCTCGGTCTCCTCGAGGTAGCGCTCGGCGAGCATCCGCTGGCTCACGAGACCGATGAGGGCGCCGCTGTCGTCTACGACAGGCAGAGCGCGCACATCGCGCTCGCGCATCAGACGCCCCGCCACGAGCATCGGCTCTTCGGGCCCGACGGTGACGGCACCCTCGGTCATCGCGTCTTGCACGCGGGTGCGGACATGACTCACCTCTTCGGGCAAGCTCACGCCGAAGCGCTCGAAAACCCAGCGTGTCTCGGCGGGCACAGGACCCAGCCGCGCGGGCACGTAGACGTTGCCCGGGTCGGTGAGGTTCTTCAGGTGCGCGTAGGCAACGGCCGAGCAGATGGAGTCGTTGTCGGGATTGCGGTGCCCAAAGACCAGAACGGGTCCCACGTTCACCCTCCTGACGTGCGGCTGACTGCCGCGTTCACGAGCGGACCTTCACGATGGGAGCGTACCCGACCAGCAGCTTCTTCGTCTCGCCGGTGCGCGCAAAACGTACCACGAGCTGGTCGCCGTTGACCTCGCACACGGAGCCTCGACCGAAGACCTTGTGGTCGACCGCGTCCCCCGCTGCGAACGTCTCAGTCGGCACCGTGGGCGCCTTGGAGGCCGGCCGTGACGGCGCGCCGACGCCCAGAGGTGCGCCCGCGCCGAAGACGCGGCCCTCACGCGGTGCCCCCGCGCCGTGCCCGGATGTGCCTCGTCGATCGCCGCGCTTAGCCCAGCCTGAGCCCGAGAAGCCATCTGAGCCGACGCCGGACACCTCGACGTGCTCTGTGGGGATCTCGCCGATGAAACGGGAGGGCGGGTTGTGCTGCGTGGATCCAAAGATCGAGCGCGCATGCGCATGGGAGAGATACAGCCGCTCACGCGCTCGTGTGATGGCGACGTAAGCCAAGCGCCGCTCCTCCTCGAGGCCGGCAGGATCAAACATCGAGTTGGCGTGCGGGAAGAGCGACTCCTCAAGGCCCGCGACGAAGACGACCGGGAACTCGAGGCCCTTGGCCGTATGCACGGTCATGAGTGTCACGTAGTCGTCGGCGCCCTCTTCGAGGGAGTCCAAGTCGGTCCGCAGCGCGAGCCACTCCATGAAGGCCGGCAGGTCGGGTGCCTCGTGGCTGGCCGCGAACTCGGATACGACCGTGAAGAACTCGCGCACGTTGTCTGCGCGTCCGAGCGACTCCTCGGTGCGTTCGGTCTCGTAGGCGGCGATGATGCCGGTCTTCTCGATGATCATCTCGACCACGTCGCGCAGGTCTCCTTGCAGCCCGCGCATCTCGTCGAGCAACGCCGCGAACGCCGCCAGCTTGGCGCACGTCGCGGCATTCACGCACGCGCTGAGGGCCTCCTCGTCGCGCACCGCGAGTTCGAAGCCGATGCCCTTCTGGCGAGCGATCGCGGTGATGCGCTCGATGGTCGTGTCGCCGATGCCGCGCTTGGGCGTGTTGACGATGCGGCGCAGCGACACCTCGTCCGCCGGGTTCACGATGACCTTCAGGTAAGCCGTCACGTCGCGGATCTCAGCGCGGTCGAAGAAGCGGGTTCCTCCCACGATGCGGTAGGTGATGCCGGCACGGAGGAAGGCGTCCTCTATCGACCGAGACTGCGCGTTCGTGCGGTAGAACACCGCGAAGTCGCGATTACGGCGGTGCTCGGAGCGCCCCAGCCGGTCGATCTCGCCCGAGATGAACCGCGCTTCGTCGCGCTCGTCACTGGCCAGGTAGCTTGAGATCTTCTCGCCCTCCGCGTTGCTCGTGAACAGCGTCTTGGGCTTTCGGTTCTCGTTGCGGGAAACGACTGCGTTGGCCGCCATCAGGATTCGGGCGGTCGAGCGGTAGTTCTCCTCCAGCTTGACCACGGTCGCCTCAGGATAGTCGTGCTCGAACTCCAGGATGTTGCGGATGTCGGCGCCTCGCCACGAGTAGATCGACTGGTCATCATCGCCCACGACCATGAGGTTGCGATGCGCTGCAGCCAGAAGCGACGTGATCGAGTACTGGGCGTGGTTCGTGTCCTGATACTCGTCGACGCTGATGTAGCGGAACCGCTCCTGGTAGGCCGACAGCACCTCGGGATGCTCGGCCAGTAGCCTGTGCGCGTTGACGAGCAGGTCGTCGAAGTCCATCGCGTTGTTGGCCTTCAGGCGACGCTGGTACACCGGATAGATCTTCGCCGCGACCTTGTCGAGCGGGGTGAAGGCCTTCTGCTCGAACTCGACCGGCCGCACGAGCTCGTTCTTGGCTGATGATATGCGTCCGCGCGCCGAGTTGATGGGGTAGCGCTTCTCGTCGTACTCGAGCTCGCGCATCACGTCTTTGAACAGCCGCTTGCTGTCATCGTCGTCGTAGATCGTGAAGTTCGAGTTGTAGCCCAGCAGGTGACCGTCGAGGCGCAGCATGCGCACGCACATCGCGTGGAAGGTGAGCACCCACATCGCGCGCGGATTCCACGCCGCGCCGATGCCGCCGAGCTGGGTCGTCAGACGCGCGCGCATCTCGGCCGCGGCCTTGTTCGTGAAGGTGATGGCGAGGATCTCGGCCGGGCTCACGCGCAGGTCAGCGACCATATGTGCGATGCGGTAGGTGAGCACGCGCGTCTTACCGGAGCCCGCACCGGCGAGGACGAGGAGCGGTCCCTCGGTGGTCTCGACAGCTTGGCGCTGTGCGGGGTTGAGTGAGGCGAGGTCGAGGTGGCTCATAGGCGAGGTAGTGTATCACGCGTGAATCGTCACGCGCGGGGTTGCTCGGTGATCGTCCCTATCTGTAGCGGCATCACCCTGCCTCAGTCGCCACAGAGTCCCCGAGCGAAGCAGCGCGCTCTTCGGACGGCTGACGTCTCAGGCTGTCTGTCTGCGTCCTGCCGCGGGTAGGATTGTTGTAGCGCAGACGTACACTCGCGTGTGGACGGATTGCGCAACAGATTGGGGGGTCTGTGATGGTTACGTCTTCTCGGCCGACCGTGGCGATCCGGTTGCTGCTGGTCTTAGCGCTCGGTATCGCTTCTGTGTCCTTCGCCACGGCGCCTGCCGCGGCCGATCCCGCGGACACCGAGTACGCGCGGGAAATGAACGCGAGTCGGCAACGGGGCCTCAAGAACGCCCTCATCAAGCAAATCACCGATCAGATGAAGTCCAAGACCTACACGGGGCATCAGTGGAACAAGTTCATGTCGGCTGGAAACCTCGACACGTTCGTGAGGATGATTCAGCAGGTCGACAACATCGTGATCAATCCCCGCATCACCGACCGCTACGTGACGAGCTTCTGGGGCACCGATGAGATCTCCCTCAGCTCAGATCCACGCAAGGGAGGCGGCAATCCGGAGACCACCCTCCACGAGCTGCTACACCGGATTCAACACGTCAACGGAGACGACCAGTACCTCGCCAACCAGCCCGGGCTCACGTTCTCTGGCCCAGACAACACGCTGCAGAAGCAGTATGACGAGCGCTACACGGACTATCTCGAGTCGATGCGCGGCAAGTTCATCTACCTGAACAGGCTCGAACAGCTCGCGGCAAATGGAGCATCCGTGGAATCCCTCAAGACCGCGTGGGAGCGGTTCGAGGCCGAGTACGCGGCCGCCATCGGCGCATCGCGCAAGTACTTCGGGATCGACCCGAAGCTGATGCGCACGTGGTGCGGGTTCTGGTTCCCCGACCCTGCGACCATCGCCGAGGAGTATCTCGCAGCCAAGCTGCCCACCGGGAAGGGTTGGACGAACCTCAAGACGATGCTGCGTACACAGAAGGCGTCGAACAAGTACACGGTCCAGCTGACAGCCATACCCAGTGGCTGCACCGAGTTCCCGAGCAACAGCTCCTATCCACGACGCAACGTCGTCGGCTCGAACCCGTATGTCTTCGACTACATCAAGGAGCCTTGGCCCAAGGGCGCGTGGGGCTTCAGCGAAGACCAGGAAGCGTATCTCGGCTTCGACAAGGGTAGCGGCGAGACATGGGTCTCCGGGAGCGTCACCGTCAAGTACCGCAAAGGATCCGCGTTCCCGCGCGAGTCGGGCTACACGTACTCCAGTACGCTCATCGACGGAACCGCCGCCGAGATCGCGACGGTACGCGGAGGCGGTGTGCCGGGAGCCGCTGAAGGTGACGTGACCACAAGCATCCTCCTGAGACTGCCGAGTGGTGACGGGGTCAGCATCCGGGCAGGCGCGCGGTCGGTGATCGTCGGCAATAACGGGGGCCCTGCTGCTCAGGAGCGTGCCGCACCGATCAACGCTGCGATCGTCAACAACATCCGCGTCAAGAAGGGCACCGTCGGTGCAACATCGGTCTCTTCGACGAGCGCGAATGCGAGCCCGCGCGAGGCGGCGTACTCGGCGATGGCGGATGTGACCGCGATGGCAGGCATGATGCGCTCAGCGCCGGACGTCTCGGGCGATCAGGTCGTCTGGGAGGAGTACACCGCGGGGAGCTGGGACATCTACGGGCAGAAGCTGGGGGGCTATCCCACGAAGCTCTCCATCCGTGCGGGTGACCAGCGCGGTCCGCGCATCAGCGGCAACACGGTCGTGTGGTACGAGGAGTCCGGTACGAACGCGGACGTGTGGGCCTACGACATCCCGTCCGGCAAGTCAGCACGAATAACCGACCACCCCAGCCCCCAGTACGAACCGGCGATCGCCGGCAATCGAATCGTCTGGTCCGACTACCGCAACGGGAACTGGGACATCTACACGTACGACACCAACAACGGCGCCATCGAGCGCCTCACCGCCGACACACGAGCGCAGCGGCGTCCTCAGATATCGCAGATTCCGGGCGTACCCCTGACCGGAGCCAACACCGAGTACCGAATCATCTGGCGCGACGAGCGCAAGGGCAAGGCCGACATCTACCTGCACGACATGCGCACGGGCTCAACTCGAAGGCTGACCAGCATGTCGGCGAACGAGAACGACCCGGCTATCGATGGCGACTTGGTCGTCTGGAAGGACACAGGGAACGGGCTGCGTGGAGACATCCACTGCCTTGACCTGCGCACCGGAAAGACGACGATCATCACCAGCGACAGCTACTCGCAGAACTCCCCGGATGTCGCCAACGGTCGGATCACCTGGTCGGACAACCGCAACGGCGACGGCGACATCTATGTCTACACCGTCGCCAGCAGAACGCTGCAGCGAATCACCCCCGACCCCGCGGAAAACGACTCGCCCCGCATCGGGGCCACATGGGTCGTGTGGCGTGAGACCGGCGCCGCAGGCTCCAACATCGGAGTCGCGCCGATCGGCGGCGCGGTGAAGCTGACGAAGCCGAGAGCACCAAGATCGGTCCGGGCGAAGGCATCCTTCGCCGCGACCGGAGCGGTCATGCCTGCGCACACGGGCAGCGTGCGGGACATCAGGATCGTCGTCCGCAAGTGGAACGCCAGCAAGAAGACATGGGCGTACTACGGAAGCGTGTGGGCGACCTCGTCCGCCGGCCCGGGCAACACGCTGGGCTATGCCGCGCGTTTCAGTCTGGATAGGCGGGGTCTCTACGCCCTGCAGGCGGTGCATCCGGGCTGCACGAGGGCGGGCTACGGAACGAGTGGGAACACCAGTGCGGGCTGGGCCCAGGTTCAGGTCAAGTAGGCGGGCAACCAGCTGCTCGGCGGTAGTGCGGGGGCGCCGTAAGACCAGGCGCGAGATGCCGTCAGCCTCCTACTTCACGAACTTGATCATCGTGAAGCCGGTGTCCTCCTTCTTGAGGCACTCATGATGGGTGACGCGCCGCTCGCCACCGATGAACTGGATGTTGCCACACCGCTCGCACACGAGCTTGTGACACACGGAGCAGTCACCCAAGCGTCGCGAGTCGATCGCGCCGCAGTGAGGACACAGATGGGCGAAAACTTCGGACAACACCGTCTCCGAACACGGGTGATACGGCCCCTTGACAGCGAAGCCGACCCGGTGCGGGGCTAGGTAAGCGTCTGATCGACGGCTGCCGCTACTCTGCCCAGTTCGCCAACGAGTGACCTTAATCCTTCTATATCGAGAGACTGGGGTCCGTCACACAGGGCCTCGCGCGGGTTGGGGTGAACTTCGACCATGATCCCGTCAGCGCCGACCGCCACCGCAGCACGGCTGATGGCCGGCACCAGATCGGCCCGGCCCGCCGGATGCGACACGTCCACGATGATCGGCATGAGCGACAGCGACTTGACCACCGGCACGGCCGTGATGTCGAGCGTGAACCTGGTGGTGGTCTCGAAGGTGCGTATCCCGCGCTCGCAGAAGATGACGTTCTCGTTGCCGTGCATGGTGAGGTAGTTCGATGCTTGGATCCATTCGTCGATCGTGGAAGCCATACCACGCTTGAAGACCACGGGCTTGCCGCTGTTGCCCGTCACCTCGCCGATCTTGCGCAGAAGGCTGAAGTTGGCCATGTTGCGTGTACCGATCTGGAGTATGTCGACATAGGAGTCGATCTTCTCGGCATGTGCGGAGTCGGTGACCTCGGTGACGATGAGCAGGCCGTACTCGTCAGCGGCCTCGCGCATGATCTTGAGGCCCTCCTCCTCAAGGCCCTGGAAGGAGAACGGTGAGGTGCGTGGCTTGTAGGCGCCGCCGCGCATGATCTTGATGCCAAGCTCCTTGAGCGCAGCGGCGACTTCACGCATCTGCTCGCGGCTCTCAACGGAGCACGGTCCCGCGATGATGGCCATACCCTCGTCACGCTTCACAGCGCCGATCGCACGGGCGTCCTGTGGCGACATCAGCCTCTCATCTCCTTCATCACGTGAAGGATGGTGCTGTAGATCTCGCGCAGGTTGTCGGCGAAGAGGGGGCCGTCGTTGCAGCTGGCGAGGTGGGTGAAGATCTCCTCCTCGCGCTTCGGGTCGTACAGGCCCCAGTGCACCTGAGGCTTAAGCTTGCGTATCTCGAGCGCCATCGTCGCTCGCTCGTTCAGGAGCTTGACGATCTGGCAGTCGATGTCGTCGATGCGCGCGCGAATCTCCGCGATCTCCTGGACTTTGTCCTCGGCCATGGGTCGTGCCCCCTTGAAGTACTGAGCCGATGCGGCTGAATGGCTGAACAGTCCCGAGATTATCGCACGGATGCGGCAAAGCGACACCGCGAACCGGTCAGGCGGCGCGTGAGCGGCGGCAGGCGGCACGAGTGCGGCGGCTCAGGGAGGCGAGGGAGCGCGTCCCATCACGCTGGGAGTGCCTTTGGTGGCGCAGAATGTCAGACTTTCTGATAAGCTGACGTACTGAGGAAAGGAGCTGCGATGACTGAGTACGTGAAGATCGGCAAGCGCGGAACCGTCGTGATCCCGGCGGCAAAGCGGCGTGCACTCGGTCTGGGCGAGGGAGACCTCCTCGCGATGGAGGAGTCGGCCTCCGGGCTGCTGCTCACACCCGTTCGCGCGTACGAAGTGGAGCTGTACACCCCGACGCGGCGAGCCGAGTTCATGCTGAACAACGCGGTGACAGCAGTCGAGTACGACGAGGCGTACGAGGAAGTCCGGGGAATGGGGATCGATCCGGAATCCGTGCCGCACCAGCCGCGGCCGGCTGAGTAGATGGACCGCCTGTTCCTCGATGCGAACATCCTCGTCGCAGCGGCTTGGAAGGCAGATGCGAGACTCGGCGATCTGTGGGGACTGCCCGACGCGCGCCTTCTCGGCTCTCCACACGTGATCGAGGAGGCGCGCCGAAACACGCACCCGGGCGAATCCGCCGAGCGCCTTGAGCGGCTCATCGGGGCGCTCACCGTGCTGCCGTCTGAGCCCGCCGACTTCCCCATCACCAACGACCCCGGGCTACCAGCAAAGGACCGACCGGTACTCCTCGCCGCGATAGCCGCGCGCGCTGACTACCTGATCACCGGTGACCTTGCACACTTCGGTCCGCTGTTCGGCCGCTCGTTCGACGGTGTGACGGTCATGCTGCCAGGCGAGTACCTGCGCAGTCGCGCGCGCTGACGCTCTGAGCTGCACTCATCCCTCAACGACCGCACGGTGGTCGAGCAGCACCCTTCGCGTCGCCTCCAAGCCCTCGCCTGAATCAACCGGTAGCGACGCCACGACGCGCAGCGCATCCGCACACCGATCGCCGAACAGCACCTGAACGTGCGTGTTCTCGTCGAAGCGCGCGCGCCACGTCAGACCGTCCGGCCGGGCAGGCAGGTCATGGAGCGCCCGTGCCCACGCTCGGGTGAGCGGGTAGTCGGCCGGACCGCACTTCGTGAGCCACAATCCTTGGCCCACAGCTGCCGCGTCCGCTCCCGCTAGGCTCACAAGGCGCACGGAACGCGTCAGCTCAAGCACAGAGACCATACGGCCCCTGAGCGTGGCGCGCGCAACCACGCGCTCCCCGACATCGACGAGCGGCGTGTCGCGCAGGACTGCTTCGGCCACAGCTCCTGCGAACGACTCCGCCGCGTAGAGGAAGCCGTACGAGCCGTCTGCGCAATCGAACCGCCCACCCGAGGGCGGCGTCGGAACGCGTACGGAGAACTCGCCCGCTTCGTAACGGGCCAGGTGGATGCGCCACAGGCGTTCACCGGCAGGCAGCGTGCGAACTGTCGGCTCACCGGTGATGCCGCCCGGCGGCGTGCGTCTCTGGTCCGCCCACTGGTCAGCCGCGCTCACGGGCGATCTACTCGCCGAAGACGACGTCGCTGGAGAGCGCCGCGAGCGATTCTGCCGCGCCCTCAGCGCCCAGCAGCGCCCGAGGAGGCGCGCCATCGAGCGCAGTATGGGGCGTGATCCACCACGACGCCACGCCCCACGGGTCGTGCGCAGCGTCGAGCAGGACGTTCACGTCACTGACTCCAGGGTGAAGCGCCTGCGCGCCGGCATCGAACTGGAAGGCCGGGTAGAGGAACTGATTGTGATGCGGGACTCCGACGATCTCGCCGCGCGTGCGCATGCGGTTCGCATACTGACGCGGGTTGCGCGAGCGGGACCCCAGAAGCGCAGAGACAGCCGACGCCGTCAACATCTCCTCATCGAGCACTCGAGCGTGGGCGAGACCGCGCACTGTGGCTTCGCGGGCGATGTCTCCCGCCGTGAACCCCGGAAGCTCGACCTGGTCGACGAGGATGCGCGGGCCTCCGGCGAGACGGTCGGCCAGTTCGTCGGATGCGATCGCACCGCGCAGCGATGCCGCGAGCGAGAATCGAAAGCGCGCGAGCTCCGGGTCGGCTCCGGCGACTACGTCGGCGACGGCGATGAGCGCCTCGGCCCGGTCACGGCCCGGTAACGAATCGGCGAGACGGGCGAGGGCCGCGTCCCAAGCGGTCACTCCCGCGCCAGCACGCTTGGCGGCTGCGGTAGGCATCTGGTGCTCCTTTCGGTTACACCAGATACATTACCACGTTCCGTATTATTCGTAACCTATCAGGCTGGATACACGGCGCGTGTCACGGCCGCAGCGCACGTCCTGTGACGCGCTCCCCCTACTCCCACTCGATGGTGCCGGGGGGCTTGCTCGTGATGTCGTAGGCGACGCGGTTGATGCCGTCGACCTCGTTGATGATGCGGTTACTCATCTTGGCGAGCAGCTCGTGGGGCAGCCGGGCCCAGTCGGCCGTCATCGCGTCGGCGGAGGCCACCGCGCGGATGATGATCGGATTCTCGTAGGTGCGCTCGTCCCCCATCACGCCGACGCTCTTGATGTCGGGAAGCACGGCGAAGTACTGCCACACCTCGCGGTCGACGTCCCACGCGCCGATCTCCTCGCGCACGATCGCATCGGCACGGCGCAGCTTCTCGAGCTTCTCGTGGGTGATGTCGCCGATGATGCGTACGGCCAGACCCGGCCCCGGGAACGGCTGCCGCGAAACGATCTCGTCGGGAAGGCCGAGTTCCGAGCCCACGGCGCGGACTTCGTCTTTGAAGAGCGCCTTGAGCGGCTCGATCAGGTCGAAGTGCACGCCCTGTGGGAACGGAATCAGGTTGTGGTGGCTCTTGATCTTGGCGGCGTGCTCGTTGCCGCTCTCGATGACATCCGGATACAGCGTGCCCTGCGCGAGCCACTTCACGCCCTCGAGCGTCGTGGCCTCCTCAAAGAAGATCTGCCAGAACTCCTCGCCGATGATGCGGCGCTTGTGCTCGGGGTCGCTGACGCCCGCAAGCAACGACAGATACCGGTCCTCGGCGTCGACGTGAACGAGGTTGACGTGGAACGTGTCACGGAATGTGTGGACGACCTGTTCGGCCTCGTTCAACCGCATCATCCCGTGGTCGACGAACACGCACGTGAGTTGGTCGCCGATCGCGCGGTGCAGCAGCGCAGCAACGACGCTCGAGTCCACACCACCGGACAGCCCGCAGATGACCCGGTCGGTCCCGACCTGCTCGCGCACACGATCGATGGTCTCCTCGATGATGTTGAGCATGGTCCAGGTGGGCGCGATGCCCGCGATATCGTGCAGGAAGTTGCGGATGATCTGCTGGCCGTACTCGGTGTGAGCGACCTCCGGGTGGAACTGGGTCGCGTAGAGGTTCCGGGAAGCGTCCTCCATGGCAGCCACCGCGGTGGTGGCGGTGCGAGCGGTGACGGTGAAGCCTGCGGGGGCGGTGCCCACGGAGTCACGGTGACTCATCCAGCACTGCGAGCGTTCGGACACCCCTTCGAGCAGTCGGCTGCCCGTCACGAGCACCTCGAGCTCGGCGAAACCGTACTCGCCGATATCGGTCTGGGGAATCTGGCCACCCAGGTGTAGCGCCATCTCCTGGATGCCGTAGCAGAAGCCGAGCACCGGGATGCCGAGCGCCAGGATCGCCGGGTCCATGTGCGGTGCGCCGTCGGCGTACACGCTCGCCGGGCCGCCCGACATGATCAGCGCCGCAGGTTTCCTCGCGGCGATCTCGTCCGCGCTGATATCGAAGGGCACGATCTCACTGTAGACCCGCGCCTCGCGAACCCGACGGGCGATGAGCTGAGCGTACTGCGCACCGAAGTCGAGGACGAAGACGACCGCCTGCTCGTCGTGGTAATCCGACACCTAGCGGCCCATCCCGACACCCTGGGTGTTCTGCAGGACCTTGCCCTCGGTCTGAAGCGACGGAGCGACGAGCACCTCGGCCTTCTGGAAGCTCTTGAGGTTCTCGTAGCCGCACGTCGACATCGAGGTGCGCAATCCGCCCAGAAGGTTCAGCGTACCGTCATTCTGGTGGGCGGGGCCAAGCAGGATGTCCTCAAGCGACCCCATGACACCCGCACGCACACGCGTTCCGCGCGGGAGGTCGGGATGGAAGGTCGCCATGCCCCAGTGGTAGCCGCGACCCGGCGCCTCAGAGGCGCTCGCGAGCGGCGAGCCGATCATGACGGCGTCGGCGCCCACCGCGATGGCCTTGGCGAGGTCTCCACCGGTACGCATGCCGCCGTCGGCGATGACGTGACTGTAGCGGCCGGTCTCCTCGAGGCAGCGGGTGCGCGCAGCCGCTGCGTCGGCTATCGCCGTGGCCTGAGGAACGCCGATGCCCAGTACGCGGCGCGAGGTGCACGCATGTCCGGGGCCGACGCCGACGAGCACGCCGACCGCGCCCGAGCGCATCAGGTGCAAGGCGCCCTGATAGCTGCAGCAGCCGCCGATGATGCAGGGGATATCGAGTGACTCCACGAACGCGTTCAAGTCGAGCGGCTTGTCGAAGGTCGACACGTGCTCTGCCGAGACGACGGTTCCCTGGATGATGAGGATGTCGAGTCCGCCGTCCATCGCCGGCCCGATGTAGCGCTCGACGTTCTGCGGCGTGAGCGATGCCGCTGCCAGCACGCCGCCCGCCTTGATCTCACGCACGCGCTGCGTGATGAGCTCCGGCTTCACGTCCTCTGCGGCGTACAGGGCCTGCATCTTCGCCGTGGCCTCCTCCTTGTCGAAGGATGCGATGGCATCGAGCTGCGGCGCGGGGTCGGCGTACTTGGTCTGGATGCCCTCGAGGTTCAGAACGGCCAGCCCGCCCATCTTGCCCATAGTGATCGCGAAGTTGGGATCGACGACGCCGTCCATCGCGGAAGCAAGCACGGGCAGCTCGAAGCGATAGTCACGGCCCTTGAAGTTGAACGTCCACGAGATGTCGATATCGCGCGGGTCGCGCGTCCTTCTCGATGGCACGATTGCGATGTCATCGAACCCGTAGGCGCGGCGAGCGGTCTTTCCCCGTCCGATCTCGATCTCCATGCTGTGTCGCTTCCTTCCTCGGTCATCATGAGCCCTGGTACGGCGGTGTCACTGGTCGCGAAGACCGGTTGGCGGCGCGGATACGACGAGGACCAGGCCTCCTGCCGTCCGACACACGGCGAACCTGGTCCGATGATCTGCTGCGATTCTCGCCTGTGAACGCCCAGCGCGCATCGCGCGAGCACGTTCCCGGTTCCGACATTCTAGAGGAGCGCCGAAGCCTAGGGAACCGCGCACTGCGAAAAGTTCGATCGACTTCGACAGGTCATGCCGTCGAGCGCGTCGATACGAGGGAGCGCAACGCGCTAGACTGGTACGCACGCGCACGCCGCGAGCACGGCCTGGCAGCTACCATCGCACCCGACAGGAAGGCCAGACGCGTTGAATCATCCCCACCGCGCCCGCTTCAGCTCGCTCTACCTCGCTGCAATCACGCTGGCAGCACTCGCACTGATGGCCGGGCAGGCCATCGCCACTGAAGACCCGCTAACCGCACCGGTCAGTGCGACCACAGTGGCGGCTTCAAGCGTCCCCACGCCTTCGGCTTCTCCGACCGCCTCTGCCGCCGCGCCGCTGATCGTGATCGACCCGGGTCACGGCGGTCCCTTCTCCAACGCCAACGCCAACGGCCTCAAGGAGAAGAACGTCAACCTCGCCCTGGCGCTGAGGCTGCGCGACGCGCTCGTCAAGCGCGGGTATCGCGTCCTCATGACTCGTCAGACCGACCGCGCACTCAGCCTGACCGACACTTTCACCTGGGGATACAGTGCAACCCGCGGCACCTGGGCTTTCGCTCGGGACGGTCGGGCCAACCCGCGCGGCGACATCCCGCGTGACGACCTGCAAGCGCGCGCGAACGTCGCCAACACGGCGGGCGCCGACCTGTTCATCAGCGTGCATGCCAATGGCTCGGTCAAGCGAACGGTGCGCGGCTACGAGACGTTCGCGTCGGGGCGCGACGCCCTGGGACGCTCGCTTTCCAAGGTGGTACAGCGCCGTGTCATCGCCCGCACGAAAATGGTCGACCGTGGGGCGAAGACGGCTGATTTCTACGTCCTGCGGTGGACCAACATGCCTGCGATACTTCTTGAAGCCGGCTTCATCACCAACAAGGCCGATGCCGCCCTGCTCCGCAACCCATCGTTCCTCGCGAAGATGGCCGATGGCGTCGCGAGTGGCGTCGACGAGTGGATGCGGACGCGCCCCTACCGCGCCACGACTGCGCGGCTCGGCGGCACGACTACGAGCGAGCATGCCGCTTCGCTATCCCGCCGGCAGTACCCGGCCGGCGCCCCCGTGGCTGTCTTGGCACGTTCCGATGAGTGGGCCGATGCACCAGGCGCCGCCGCTCTGGCGGCCGCACTTGGCGGGCCGATGCTGTGGACGAGCGCGAGCGGTCCCGACGCCACGACAACCGCCGAGCTGGCTCGGCTCGCGCCGCAGAGAATCGTCGTGGTCGGCATCGACACCGCTACCACCACTCGCAACGCCTCGCTCGCCGCGACGGCAGCCAAACTGCCTCGCAATGCGGCTGACACGCTCATCGCTTCTCACTCGGCTGCTCTATCCGCATCGATCGCAACCAGCGTGGGGGTCCCGCCGACGGGGCTCATCTTCGTCGCGTCGGCCGAAGACACGCGGGCGCTGCTCGCAGCGGCCCCGATCGCCGCTTATCGGCGCGCCCCGCTGCTTCTGGCCACGAACGGCGCGCTTTCCCTTGAGGGCGCCGCGTTCCTGAGTGCGAACCGGGCCCTCATCAAGCGCGTGATACTCGTTGGCCCCACGACGCGGGTGCCCACGGGTATCGCAGGTGGACTACCGACCACCCGCCACTCGGCCTCGGCCTTCGCAACGCTCGCCTCTTCGCTCAACGCCGCGACCTTCACGGAGCGTCGTGCCGGACGCCTGCGGCCCATCGTCGCCGACCCCCGCTTCGCGCCGGAGTACCTGGCATCGGGTGTGCGCGCCGCCTCTGCCAACATGCCTGTTCTGCCGGTTGAGGGCACGATTCTTCCCGCAAAGACGCGCGAGTGGATTACGAACCGGCGCAGCGCCATCGGCGGCTTCGAGATGCACGGCGCGCGCGGCGGGATGCCACCGCTCGTCGACCACCTGCTGCGCAAGGCCGACTACCTGTAGGGCGCGCGGCTACGGCAGGGCTGTCAGCACGACCGCCGCAAGCGCCAACGCGATTCCCACACGCTGCCACCCGTGAAGGTGCTCGTGCAGGATGAAGCGCGCCAGCAGCAGCGTCGCCACCGGGTACAGTGCCCCGAGCACCGACGCGACGGCGAGCGGCCCCAGTCGCAGAGCCGTGACCTGCGCGATATTGGCAGCGGCATCGACCAGGCCTGTGGCCACCACAAGCCGCCGTACCCCGGGAAGCGGCACGACACGACTCCCGCGGGTGAGTGCGGCCAGCCCCAGCATCGCGATGGCGGTCACACGCGCCACGGCGAGCGGCGCGAAGCCGGTCGATGCCGGCGTCTGCGCGTAGCACAGGATCGAGCCCGCGAAGCCGATGCCGGCGAGCACCCCGAGAGCGATGGCTCTTCGGCCGTTGCCGGTGCCGTCGTCTTCGGCGGTTGCGCTCACGATGATGACGGCGGCTAGCGCGAGAGCGATGCCCACAAACGACGTCCACGCCAGCGGCTCATCGCGCGTCAGCAAGCCGACGGCAGCCGGAATCGACCCGGACAATGCGGCGGTCACCGGGGCGACAAGGCTCATGCGTCCCGTCGCGAGCCCCGCGTAGAGTGCGAGGACGCCGAGACCACCCGACGCACCTGCGCCGATCCCCCACAGCAGGTGCGGGTCGGCCCACGACGAGGGCGGCACGACGAAGGACACGACCACGAGCAGCGCGAAGCCCGCTGCCTGCGACGCGATGGTGACGACCAGCGCCGGCTCGCGGCGACTGGCGAACCCCCCTAAGAAGTCCGCAGCACCGAACAGCGCGGCCGCGAGTGTGGCGATGAGGGCGATCACTCGAAGGCGAACCCGCCGTCGAATGCACCGACGCAGGCTTCGACCACGTTCGGGTCGTAGTGCCTGCCGCTGCCCTCGTTGATCTCGGCAAGAGCGGCGTCGGCTCCGATGGCAGGACGGTAGGGCCGATGCGAACACATCGCCTCCACCACGTCGGCCACGGCAAGGATGCGTGCGCCCACGGCGATCTCGTCGCCTGAGAGCCCGCGCGGGTATCCGCTGCCGTCGAGCCGCTCATGGTGCTGGTAGACGACCTCAGCCAACGGCCAGGCGAAGTCGACGCTGCACAGGATCTCGTGCGCGGCCTCCGAGTGGTACTTCACGAGCTCGTACTCCGCAGGCGTGAGCTTTCCGGGCTTGGAGAGTATCTCAGCAGGAACCGACACCTTGCCGATGTCGTGCACCGACCCGGCAATCCGAATCCTCTCGACCTCTTCGGCATCCATGTTGAGGTGCACAGCGATCGCCCTGGCCAGCTGGGCCACGCGCCGCTGATGCCCGGCCGTGTAGGGATCTCTGACTTCGACGGTCCTGCTCACGATGGCGACTACGCCTTCGAGCTCACGATGCGCGTCCGCGAGCGCCTCAGTCTGGTCCACGAGCAACTCCTGAAGCTGGTCTTGGATCTGTAGCCGCTCGGTGACGTCGTTGAACATGGCCACCATCAACCCGCGTGCAGCTCGAAACGCCGTGACCTCGAACGCCCCGCGTATCTGCCCCTCGTGGTAATCGATCTGGTTCGATGACCAGGGCCGACCCGTCGAGGCGACCTCCCGGTAGCGAACAGCCACGTCGGTGTCACTCAGCCCCGGAAACGCCTCCTCGATGGTCTTGCCGATGATCACCGAGTTATCCATCCCGAGCATGCGATCGGCGGCGGGGTTGGCTCCGACGAAGACCAGCCGCCCGTCCGGCTTCAGCCGATACATATGCACTCCGAACGGTGCGTTCTCCAGCACGGACCCGAACTGAGCCTCAGACTCCTCGAGTTCAGCCTGATGCTGCCTGCGTTCACTCAGGTCACGGAAGAGCGTGACAACCACCTGGCGAGCACCCGCAACGATAGGCGCGGAGGATATCTCGACCTCTGAAGGCATCCCGTCCGACCTCAAGACGCGAATCTCGGCAAGCGGCGGAACCCTGTGTGAGACCATCATCTCGCGCACGCGCACAGCAATCGGCACTCGATAGTCGGGGTGAATGAACTCCTCGAGGCCTCTGCCGGCAACCTGCTCTTCCGCGACCCCGAAGAACTCCTGCGCAGCGCGGTTAGCCGCGAGCGCAATGCGCCCGTCGTGCACAACCATGGGGTCAGGCGAGAGATCGAAGAGGGCACGATAGAGCGCCTCATCAAGTTGGAGAGGTGTGTCGTCCGCGCCTATCGGACCGTCGCTCATGTGCCATCCGTTTCGCAAGTGCGAGCGCTTCGAGTCGATGCTCGGATGATACTCCATGCAGAGGGGACCGTGAGCCGCCCGCCCGCGCCTACACGTTGAACTTGAAATGCATGACGTCGCCGTCGCGCACCACGTACTCCTTGCCCTCCAGGCGCTGCTTGCCCGCCTCGCGAGCGCCCTTCTCCCCGTCCAGCTCGACGTAGTCGGCGTAGCCGATGACCTCCGCTTTGATGAAACCCCGCTCGAAGTCGGTGTGGATGACGCCGGCAGCCGCAGGCGCCTTCGCGCCGATGGGCACGGTCCAGGCACGGACCTCCTTCTCGCCGGCGGTGAAGTAGCTCTGCAGGCCCAGGAGTCGGTACGCCTCGCGAATGAGCGTGTTCAGGCCCGGTTCCGCCAGGCCGATGGACTCGAGGTACTCGGCGGCCTCCTCCGGCTCGAGCTCTGAGAGGTCGGCTTCGACCTTCGCGCAGATCGGGATGGGCTTGACGCCGTCGATCTCAAGCAGATCGGCGCCCACCTGGCTCTCGTCGACGTTGGCGACGTAGAGCATCGGCTTCATGGTGAGCAGGTGAAGGTCGTGAAGCATCGCGCGCTCGTCGTCGGTCATAGGCAGAGTCCGCGCGCGGTGGCCTTCGGCGAGGTGCGCCTGCATACGAGCGACCAGCTCCACCTTGGGAGCCAGCGTCTTGTCGCGCTGTGCTTCCTTGCCCAAGCGCGGCTGCGCTTTCTCAACGGTGGCGAGGTCGGCGAGCACGAGCTCGAACTTGATCGTCTCGACGTCAGAGGCCGGGTCGACCTTGCCGTCCACGTGGATGACATCCTCGTCGGTGAAGAAGCGCACCACCTCGGCGATGGCGTCGGTCTCGCGGATGTTGGCCAGGAACTGGTTGCCGAGCCCCGCGCCCTCGCTCGCGCCCTTCACGAGGCCCGCGATGTCGACGAACTCGACGGCAGCGGGCAGGATACGCTGCGGGTTCACGATTGCCGCGAGCCCGTCGAGGCGCGCGTCAGGAACAGGCACGATGCCGATATTGGGCTCGATGGTGGCGAAGGGATAGTTGGCCGCATCCACCTGATTCTTGGTGAGAGCGGTGAACAACGTCGACTTGCCCACGTTGGGCAGACCGACGATTCCAATGGAAAGCGACACGTCACGGACTCCTTTGTGCAGGTCAGGGGCGAAGATAACCCCCGCGGGCTGCTGTATAGTACCACCCATGTCGGACTCCCCTCTCATCATCGCGGCCTACGCCTCGACCGGCTCCGGTCACCGCATCGCGGCGGAGGCGGTCGCGCGCGAACTCGGCGCGGCCAACGAGGGCGCCGTGGCGACCGAGACACTGGACGCACTCGAGGCCTGCGGGCCGTTCGCCCTGCGCCTCACCGACGGCCCCTGGACGACCTCGCCGCTTGCCCGGACCGCGCTCAAGGTAGCCACGCCCATCACCGCCGGCCTGTGTGCGCGCTTCGCTGATGGACTCATCGCAGCACGCCCCGCTGCCGTCGTGTGCACCCACCCGCTCGCCACGACCATCGCCGCACACCTCGTGGCACGAGGGCGCCTGCGCGCGAGCGTCATCTCCGCCGCCACCGACTACGTCACGCGCGGGCTCACCCCCCTGCGCGGCGTTGCACTGCACTGCGTCGCCGACGACGTCGCAGCCGCATCACTTCAGGCACGGGGCGTCGACCCTGCGATCATCGCCGTTACCGGCATACCCGTGCGGCCCCAGTTCACCGTGGAGTACGACGTCGGTGCTGCACGCACGCACTTCAGGCTGCCGGCGGACACGCGCGTGGTGCTAGCCGTCGTGGGCTCCACGAACCCGGAGCCGTACGCGCGCTTCAAGGAGTCGCTCTCCGTGCTCCTGCCGGCGCTTGCCTCCATCCCCGACACCGCCGTCGCGATCGTCACGGGTCAGGACCTGGCCTTCGCCACTGAGCTGCGTTCGCGGGTGAAGGGCTTCGGGACGAGTAACGTCCACGTCTTCGACCAAGTCGAGCACATGGCGCCGCTCATCGCGTCGGCGGACCTCGTGCTGGCACGCCCCGCCGGCGTCATGTGCGCCGAGTGCGTCGATACCGGCGTTCCGCTCGTGCTGGTGGGGCCGGCGAGCGGTCCCGAGCGCGGCAACGCGCGTCGTCTCGTGGACGCAGGGATCGCGCTGTTCGCCGAGGATCCTCGCACCCTGGCCGATCAGACCCGGCGTGCCGCTACGAGCCCCAGGCGGCTCGCGCACATGCGGGAAGCCGCCGCAGCCGCCGCCAAGCCGTTCGCTGCCGCCGACATCGCTCGTCACACGCTCGCAATCGCAGGACTCGCTGACGAGGCCAAGGCGCGCGCGTGAGCGGCGCTGCACCCGCCGAGCTGTCGACGCTCTTCTTTCAGGCCACGATCATCGCGCTGTCCGGGGCGATGGCGCCCGGGCCGTACCTGACCCTCACCATCGCGCGCACGGTGCGCCTCGGACCGCGCAGCGCGTTCATGATGCTGCTGGGCCACGGGCTGCTCGAGGCGGTGCTGCTTGTGGGGTTCGCCTTCGGGCTGCAGTCGTTCCTGAGCCAGCCAAGCGTCATGCGAGGGCTGTCGTTGGCCGGCGGCGCGTTCCTGTTGTGGATGGGCTTCGATCTGCTGCGCGGCGCATGGACCGGCAAGATCGCGAGCGACCTGGAAGTCGCTGAGAGCGAGTCGCGACTCGGGCCCGTCACCGAAGGGGCCATCGTCAGTCTGTCGAACCCCTACTGGCTGCTGTGGTGGGTGACGATCGGAGCAGCGCTTGCGGCGCAGGGGCTCGCGCTGGGGCCGGGCGGGGTGCTCGCGTTCTACCTCGGGCACCAGTTGGGCGACGTGGTGTGGTATGCCTTCGTCATCATCGCCATCTCGAAGGGTCGCCACCTGCTGCCGCCGCGGACGTACCGCTTCATCATGGGAGGACTCGCGCTCTTCCTCCTGGCTCTGGGCGTGCGCTTCCTGCTCGTGGGCGCGGGCATACTGACGACCGGATGATTCCGCGAAAGGGCTGACCGATGCGCATCGGGATGTTCACTGACATGTACCTCCCGCACATCAGCGGGGTGACCAACCACATCTCGCTGTACAAGCGGCGCTTCGAGGACCTGGGCCACGAGGTGTACGTGTTCACCTTCGGGGACCTCGACTACGCGGATGCCGAACCCAACGTCGTGCGCTCCCCCGGTCTTGCGTGGGGAGACACAGGCTGGCGAGCAGCCGTCTCCTTCTCGGCACCGGCCCGCGCCATCATCCGCACGCTCGATGTGGCGCACGTCCACCACCCGTTCCAGAGCGGGCCTCTTGCGCTAAGAATCTGCCGCGAGCACGGCATCCCCCTCGTCTTCACGAACCACACGCGCTACGAGCTGTACTCGGATTCTTACGCGAGCTACGTCCCGCAACCGCTGCGCTACTGGTTCCTGCGCCGCACGCTGAAGCGCTTCTGCGAGTCGACCGACCTCGTGGTGGCTCCGGCCGCCTCGATCGCCGAATGGCTGGGCACATTCGCGGGCTACTCCGACGCGGTGGTCGTGCCCAACGGCATCGACATCGACCGCTTCGCGAACCCCGTACAGCCCCGCGCGCGCGAGGAGTTCGGCTTCGGACCCGACGACATCGTGCTGTGTTATGCGGGCAGGCTGGGCCCCGAGAAGAACACCGAGTGGCTGGCGAGTGAGTTCGCCGCTGCGGCCGCGCGCGAGCCGCGCTTGCGGTTGCTCATCGTAGGCGACGGTCCATCGTCAGCCGGGGCGCGCGCAGTACTGGCCGAGGCGGGCGTGGCGGATCGGGCGCACTTCACGGGGCTCGTGGACTACGTACAGGTTCCGGGCTTCGAGGCCGCAGCCGACGCGTTTGTGACCGGCTCGGTCACCGAGGTGCATCCGCTGGTGGTGCTTGAGGCGATGGCGGCGGGGCTACCGGTGCTCGCCGTGAGCTCGCCGGGCATCTCCGATACGGTCATCGATGGCGAGTGCGGGCTACTGGCCCCGCAGGTGACCGACGGCGCGCTCGCCGAGCGCATGCTCGCGCTTGCGGGCGATGCGGACCTGCGGATGCGACTGCACGCCGGAGCGCGGGACCGCGCTAACGCGTACGCCTTCGCGCACACAGCCGACGTAGTGCTGGCGCACTACGAGCGGCTGGCGGCGGCACGACACAGATGCATCCACCGGCTGCGAACGGGAGGTCCACGGTGCTGAAGAACAAGCTTGAGCTTATTCGCGATGGCAGTCCCCAAGTGCTGCTGACATGGCACAAGCACAGTGAGTCCGGCGAGGTCATCCCCGTCGCGATCGAGTATCTGGATGATCTCGAACCCGAGGTGCGCACGAGCATCGAGAACATCGCGCTCCGACCTGTCTTGGCCATGGTCGAAGGCACCCGCAAGCGAGTAGCACCCGGAACCTCGGCTCACTTCTTAGCGCTACCGAGGGTTCTGTCCCGTTTGGGATTCCGGACTCGTCAGTACTGACGTTTCGGCATGTGCGCCGCTGAATGGGCTAGGGGGGACTGCCGGTCGTGGAGTCTGAAGTGCGAGAGCAGTACGAGAGGTGGCTGCGGGGCTGGACCCCCGTGTCCCTCTACGTGAGGTGGTACTTGCGGCACGGTGGCGCGCGGTACGCGCCACCCCTGTTTGCGGCGATGCGGCGGGTCGAGCTCCCCCGCGTTCTCGACGTGGGCTGTGCGACCGGCTTCTATCTGTTGTGGGCCTTCGAGCACGGACTGGGCGCCGAGATACTGGCCGGGATCGACGTGAGTCCGCAGCTTCTGAGCGAGGCGGCCCGACGGCTTGAAGACGCAACGCGCGCCGGCGCCAACGTGGAACTGCTTGAGGCGTCGGCCACGGCACTGCCCTTCGCCGATGGGTCGTTCGATGCGGTGCTGTGTAACGGCGTCGTGAAGTACCTCGACGATGCAGCGCTGTCTGAGTTCCTACGCGAGGCGCGCCGGGTGCTTGCGCCGGGCGGCTGCATCGCCGTCGCGGACTTCGGAAGACCGATCGCCATCCAGACCACGTTGTTCCCGCCGAAACGCTTCGGCATCCCCACGGACCACCTGCGCACAGCAGACGAGCTCCGCTCGGCCCTGACCGGCCACGGCTTCGTCGGGGTGAGAGACGTGCCGCTCAAACGCCTGCGCCGCATCCCCCTGACGTACGAAGGTGCAGTAGGCGTACGGGCCTGACGAGTCCATCGGGCCGAACGGCGCCTCTGGACAAACCCTTCGACGGCGAGGCTCCTGACGGACCACGCCCTACGACACGGCGCGAATCGTCTCTTCATCCACGACGCGCCCGTCCCTTAAGAACACGATGCGATCAGCGTAACCCGCCATCCGCGGGTCGTGAGTGACCATGACGACCGTCTGTCCATCCGAGCGCAGCCCCTTCACAAGCGCCATGATCTCCTCGGCGCTTACCGAGTCGAGATTGCCGGTGGGCTCGTCGGCCAGCACGAGCTGCGGATTCTTCACGAGCGCCCGTGCGATCGCCACGCGCTGCTGTTCGCCACCTGACAGCTCCGAGGCAAGCTGATCGACCCGGTCAGACAGCCCCACCTTCCCCAGAATCTCAAGCGAACGCGTCTTGCGTTCCGCCCGCGGGACGCCGGCGTACTCTGCCGCGAGCATGACGTTCTCGAGCGCGGTGCGCGTGGGAATCAGGCTATAGCCCTGAAAGATGAAGCCGACCTCGTTGGCCCGGATCGCGTCGAGTTCGCTGTCCTTCAGCTTCGTGACGTCACGTCCGTCGAGCACCACGTGGCCGGCGGTCGGCCGCGCGAGGCAGCCAATGACGTTCAGTAGCGTCGACTTCCCCGAGCCCGACGGCCCCATGACCGCAAGGAACTCGCCGTCCCTCACCTCGAGGTCGGTGCCGCGCAGCGCATGCACCACGTTGCGCTTGCCCATGTGGAACAGCTGCTCGACGCCCTGCACTGAGATCGATGACATGTCGTCTCCCTACTCGTAGGCGAGCGCGGCGGCCGGATCGAGCCGCGACGCATGACGTGCGGGCCATAGACCGCCGATCAGGCCGAGCACCACTGACATTCCAAGCGCGATGAATACGAGTCTCCCCGTCATGAGAAGCGACGAGGTTCCGGTTGACGCCACGATTGCGGAGTTCACAACGGTCACGGTAAGGGCGCCGAACGCAACGCCCACAAGCCCGCCGATGAGGCTCATGACCGCGGATTCGGCAAGCACGTCGCGCGCGACCCGAGATCGCGACGCACCGAACGCTCGCTTGAGGCCGATCTCGCGCGTCCGCTCGCCCACCGACATCGTCATGGTGTTTACGACCGAGAGCGTGCACACCAGAAGCGCGATCGCTGAGATGCCGAAGACGACCGCTGTAAGCAGTTCGACGAGGCCCGTCGCAGTCCCCAGCATCTCGGTCGGACCGGTCGCCTTGATGCCCTCGACGTCTCGCTCGAGCCTGGCGGCGAGCGCGTCACCATCCACGCCTTCATCGATGACAACCGTGTACTGCACGGCGAGCTCATCGGGCCGCACGCTGTCTTGGAACGTCTTGGGCAGGTTCATCCAGAAGAGATCTTGCGCGTCGGCCAAGGCCACGTAGGCGGCGGAGTCAGAGACGTTCACGAACGTGCGGTCGAGAATGCCTACGACCGTGAACCTCTTGTCTCGAATCTCCATCACGTCGCCCACGCCGAGCTTCCTGCCTCGGGCGAGGTCGCTGCCAAGCACCACCTCTCCGCGCGTGGTGCCCTCGGTGAGACGGCCCTCGGCCGCGTTGACGTCGAGATAATCTTCCCAGATACCCGGCGAGACGCTGATGACAACGGGCGGGATCACAGCGAGGTAGTCATCATCGATGAGGGTGGATACGAGGGGGAACGCCTCCCGGACGCCGGGATAGGCGTCAAGTTCGGGCTTGAGGTCCATAAGGAGGGGCCGCTCGCCAGTGGCCATACCGATGACGGTCGTCTCCCGCTCGTCTATCACGGTGACGACGCCGTTGAAGTAGCCGGTAAGCCGGTCCATGTACACGCGGTTGTTCTCAGCCGCCGAACCGAGCACGACGAGCGCGAACACCCCGATGGCCACGCCGATGACTGTCAGAATCGAGCGTCCCCTCCGGCGAAACACATCACGCAGAATACCCATGGTCCCTCCCCCAAAGTCCTATGCGCTACCGCGCGACGAGTGCCGCCGACGGATCGAGTCGGGCCGCGTTTCGTGCAGGCCACAGCCCCCCGACGATACCCAGCACGACGGCGAACGCCAGTGTTCCGACCACCAGCCGCGGAGTCACGAGGAACATCGAGGTGCCGGTGCCGGCCACGGTCGCTGCGTTGAGACCCAGCGCCACGAGCACTCCGAGTACGAGCCCTCCGATGCCACCCAAGGCGGCCATCAGCGCAGATTCGGCAAGCACGTCACGCCTGACCCTTCGGCGAGTCGCCCCCAGTGCGCGCTTCACGCCTATCTCGCGCGTACGCTCGCCCACAGCCATGGTCATCGTGTTCACTACTGAGACGGTGCCGACGATGAGCGCGACCACCGCGAGGCTCCACAGCACCGCGTTGACCAGATCGATGATCTGGGCCTGCGCCTCCTTCATCTTCGTCGGCCCGGAGGCGAGCACGCCATCGACGTCGCGCGTCAGCTGCTCGGAGAGGCGGTCGAGATCGACCCCCTCGTCGCCGTACACGTTGGCCTGGAGCACGAGGTCTGAGGGCCTGACGTCGTCCCTGAAGGCCTCGGATAGACGTCTGTGGTAGATCTGCTGCGCATCGGCGAGGGGCACAAACGCCCCCGCATCGAGGGCCGTCATATACGTCCGCCCGTAGATGCCCACCACGACAAACCTGGCATCGCGCAGGGTGACGTTGTCGCCTACCTCAAGACCGCTCTTCTTCGCCATGTCCGTGCCGAGCACCGCCGCACCCCGCTCCCCGGCCTTCAAGCGGCGGCCCTCGACGGTCTCGAAGCTGGCGAAGTCGGGGCTGCTCGCCTCGGCGCCCAGAATCATCGGCGGGATGCCGGTGAACTCGTCCTCGATCATGATGTTCACCTGCGGGCTGACCCTGCGAACGCCAGGGTAGGCCCGAATCTCATCGACGATTTCCTTCGCAAGCGGCCTCGATCCGAGCGACATCCCAACGAAGTTCGATGTCTCCGCCTCCACGACCGTGATGAAGTTGTCGTAGTAGCCACTGCTCGTGTTCAGCAGGACGTTCATGTTCTCAGCCACCGCCCCCAGCACCACGAGCGCGAACACCCCGATTCCGACGCCCGTGATCGTCAGAATCGAGCGCCCCTTGCGCCGGAAGATGTCTCGCAACACGCTCACGTCAACTCCTCCTCCCGCGCTGCGGCGAGCTCGGCCGAACTGGCCTGAACCCGCACGCGGCCCCCTGCAACCCCTGACACCGGACTCGCCTGTGCCCGACCGATCCTGGCCTCGGCCGCGTCTAACCAGTGAATGACCGCTTCGGTCTTCGCAATCGACAGGTCGACCTGCAGCACCTCGGTGAAGTCGAGCTCCGCATCGAGCTCCTCCTTGAGGCCGGTCAACGAACCGATTCGCCGCAGCAGTCCCTTGCGCTGCGCCTGAATGACGTCGAACACCTCTACGTCTCCGGTCAGCCCGAGGACGACCTTCGCGAACAGCTCGTCGCGACCAGCCTCACACCCATCTGTCGGCGAGAGAAACCAGCGTCGTAGCTCCGCACGCCCCGCCGGTGTCACCGTGTAGAGCTTGCGATCCGGAGCGTCGGCCACCGACACCGTCTCCGACTGCACGCACAACCCGGCACGAACGAGCCGCTCGAGCGTCGAGTAGACCTGCCCGTAGTTGACGCTCCACTCCGCCCCGAGCGCGTCCTCCAGCTCCCGACGCAGCTCGTACCCGTGCATGGAGCGCCGATCCAATGCTGCCAAGAGTCCATACTTCACACTCATCCGCTACCACCTATACACCGAGTATCTACATACCCAGTATATAGACCTGTTCAGGGAATCGGTCAAGGCCCCACCCCGAGATTCCCCGGTACCCCGCATGAGTCGTGCGCGGAGGGTCGCCTCAGTGGAGATCACGGACTTCGGATTGTCGCTCAGCAACCGATCTCGGCGAGTTCGAAGTCGGACGCGAACGGATTCAGGAACGTCACTCCCTCGATCTCTTGTCGATGCGCGAAATCCTCAGAGAGCACTACGGGGAGTCCTGCCTGCCAGGCGGACGCCCAGATCAGGGCATCGTAGATTCGCAGCCCACGCCGCGCGGCTACTTCTGCCGCCATCAGTGAGACTTGGGGCCCCGTGGGGAGCACACGAAACGCGTCCGCAGTTCCATGAACGTGCTCGAGCACGTGGAACCGCGATCCGACGCCAAGGCGTCTGACGAGAGTGTCGAACATCTCGGCGAGCACCTGAGTGCTGATGTAGCCGCGGTCAGTCGCACTCAGGGCAATCATCATCTGGGCTGCCCGTGCCTGTTTGCCCGCATCGTCGCCCAGCCTCGCGTACAACAGGATGTTCGTGTCGAAGAAAGCGGTCGTTTCGGTCGTAGATCTCATCCCGGCTCCACGGGTGCGAGGCCTTGGCTTCATGCGCGGATAGCTCCCTCCACTCCTCGAGCATTCGAGTGAGTCGCGCGGTTCGCTCCTTGCGCAGACGCTCATCTGAGGCACTTCGCGTGAGCAACGTCAGCGCATCGCGCACAAGCTCTGATTCCGACACGCCGCGCTCCGAAGCGAGCTCCTTGAGCGCGCGATCCTGTTCGGGGTCGATGTTGAGCTGTTTGCGAATCATGCGCCCCATGCTCGACCACCTCCCTTACCGGAATCCAAAGGAAACCCAACCGTCTCGCAGGTGACGGCACCGCCTCTCAAATATACATCGTCCATACATCTGCAACTACCCCTCGGAAGCGCCGCCAGCGGTGAATCCCATCCAATGCACAACAGAGGCCCCCGGCGATCGCCGAGGGCCTCCCTGTGTTGCGGAACGCGTTGCGCGGATGCGCAGGTGCTACATCATGCCGCCCATGCCACCCATGCCGGCCATGGCAGCAGCAGCGCCGTCATCCTTCGACGGAGCATCGTTGATGGCGGCCTCGGTGACGAGGATGTTCTTGGCGATCGACGCAGCGTTCTCGAGCGCCGAGCGGGTGACCTTGACCGGGTCGATAACACCCATGGCCATGAGGTCGCCGTACTCGCCGGTGGCCGAGTTCAGGCCCCAACCGGGGGTCCCGTTCTCGCGAACCTTCTCGACAACGACGGAGCCTTCGAAGCCAGCGTTGCTGGCGATGGTCTTGAGCGGCTCGATGAGCGCCTTGCGGATGATGGTCACGCCGACCATCTCGTCGGGATCGGCCAAGTCGAGCGCGTCAAGCGCAGGAAGCGCGTCCACCAGAGCCACGCCGCCGCCGGCGACGATGCCCTCTTCGACAGCCGCGCGGGTCGCCTGCAGGGCGTCCTCGATGCGGTGCTTCTTCTCCTTGAGCTCAACCTCGGTAGCCGCGCCCACCTTGATGACGGCCACGCCGCCGGAGAGCTTGGCGAGGCGCTCCTGGAGCTTCTCGCGATCGAAGTCGGAGTCCGAGTTCTCGATCTCGACCTTGATCTGGTTGATGCGGCCCTTGATGTCGTCCTCGGCGCCCGCACCGTCGATGATGGTGGTGTTCTCCTTGGTGATCTTGACCGTCTTCGCGCGACCGAGAACCGTCAGGTCCACCGAGTCGAGCTTCATGCCGAGCTCCTCGGTGACAACCTGGGCGCCCGTGACGATGGCGATGTCCTCGAGCATGCGCTTGCGGCGATCGCCGAAGCCCGGCGCCTTGACGGCGACCGTGACGAACGTGCCGCGCAGCTTGTTCAGGATCAGGGTGGCGAGCGCCTCGCCCTCAAGGTCCTCGGCGATGATCAGCAGCTGCTTGCCCGCCTGCATAACCTTCTCAAGCAGCGGGAGCAGGTCCTGAATGTTGCCGATCTTCTGGTTGGCGATGAGGATGAACGGGTCGTTGAGCACGGCCTCCATGCGATCGGGGTCCGTGATCATGTACGGCGAGATGTAGCCCTTGTCGAACTGCAGACCCTCGACGGTCTCGATGTCGATACCGAAGGTCTGGCTCTCCTCGACGGTGATGACGCCGTCCTTGCCCACGACCTCCATCGCCTCGGCGATCTTGTCGCCGATCTCGTCGTCAGCGGCCGAGATGGCGCCGACGTGGGCGATCTCGCCGCGGTCCTCGATATCCTTGGCGTGGCTCTTGATCTCGGCCACAACCGCGGTCACGGCCTTCTCGATGCCGCGGCGGATGGCGAGCGGGTTGGCGCCGGCGCTCACGTTGCGCAGACCCTCGCCCACGATGACCTGCGCGAGCAGGGTCGCGGTCGTCGTGCCGTCACCGGCGACGTCGTTGGTCTTGATGGCGACTTCCTTGACGAGCTGTGCGCCCATGTTCTCGAGCGGATCGTCGAGCTCGATCTCCTTGGCGATGGTCACGCCGTCGTTGGTGATCGTGGGGGCGCCGAACTTCTTCTCGAGCACGACGTAGCGGCCCTTGGGACCAAGCGTCACCTTCACGGCGTCGGCAAGCTTGTTGACGCCGGCGGCAAGGCCGTGGCGAGCCTCTTCGTCGAAACGGATCTCTTTAGCCATGCTGGTCTCGATACCTCCTTGGATAGTGCGGATGGGTCAGGTTGGCGAAGCGTTGTGGCTAGTCTTCGACGACGGCGTAGATGTCGTCGGCGCGAAGGATCAGGTAGTCCTCGCCATCGACCTTGACCTCAGTGCCGCCGTACTTGCTGTAGACGACGGTGTCGCCCGCCTTGACGTCGAGCGGAATGCGGTTCTCGCCCTCGTCGTCCCACTTGCCCTCGCCCACGGCGATGACCGTGCCCTTGGTGGGCTTCTCCTTCGCGGTGTCGGCGATGATGAGGCCCGACTTCGTCTGAGTCTCGGCCTCGGCCTGCTTCACGATCACGCGATCGCCCAGCGGCTTCAGATTCATTGACATCCCTCCTGCTTCCTTCTCGACGGTCTACGACTGCGGGCGCGGCTGCACCCGTTGGTCACGGTTCGGCTTAAGCGCGCCCCCGTTGCGCGAAGGAGTACGTACCCACCTCCGCGCGCTGTCAGCGCACCCCACCCTCCGAGTGCTGGCACTCACACGCCTCGAGTGCCAGCAAGAGCGATTGTAGCCACGTACCACTCATGATTCAAGGGGTTGCGTGTGGAGAAATCGAGAAATCTGAGTGTCAGTCGCTCAGATTTACGAGGACAGGGGCGCAGCCGGGAATCGCGCGGGTCGCCGGACCCGCCCGGACTGCTGGCTCAACCTCACGTCGTATCGAGGCGCAGACCGGGAACCGCATCGGCGTCGATGCTGAGGAATTCGCCGCGCCGCAGCCGCGGCAGGGCGGCAGCGGCGATCATGGCCGCGTTGTCGGTGCACAGATGGAAGGGTGGGACGCTGACGTGCACGCCCAGTGGCTCGATGGCCGCGCGCAGCGCCTCGCGCAGCGACGGGTTGGCCGCCACCCCACCGGCCAGACAGAACGCCTGCGCGCCCGTCTCCTTGACCGCACGCACCGCCTTGGAGACCTGAACGTCCACCACCGCCGCCTGAAAGCTCGCGGCGAGATCGGGCACGTCGATCTCTCGTCCTGCCTCGCGCTCGTGGCGGATGTGGTTGATCACGGCGGTCTTCAATCCCGAAAGCGAGAACGCGTAGTCGCCGCTCTTCATCATGGCGCGGGGAAAGTCGATGGCCGTCGGATCGCCATCCACCGCCATGCGAGACAGTACCGGGCCGCCGGGATATCCGAGGCCGAGCACCTTGGCGACCTTGTCAAACGCCTCGCCGGCAGCGTCATCGAGAGTCTCGCCCATCGTGCGGTACACGCCCCACTCGGGCATGTGCACGAGCGACGTGTGGCCCCCACTCACCAGGAGAGCCACCAGCGGAGGCTGCACCAGCGGATCGGCCAGCACGTTGGCAAAGATGTGACCCTCCAGGTGGTTGACGCCCACCAACGGCACCCCCGTGGCGAGCGAGAGCCCCTTCGCGTAGGCGAGCCCGACCACGAGCGCCCCGACCAGACCGGGTCCGTAGGTCACCGCGATGCCGTCGAGCGCCGCAAACGGCATCACCCCCGGCGCCCCGAGGGTCTCGCCCGCCCGCACCAGCGCGTCGTCGATGACGCCCACGATCGCCTCGGCGTGCTTGCGGCTTGCGATCTCGGGCACCACGCCGCCGAACCGCGCGTGGAAGTCTATCTGGCTTGCCACGACGTTGGAGACCAGGACGCCGTCGGTCGTCACGACAGCGGCGGCCGTTTCGTCACATGAGGTCTCTATCGCAAGCAGGTACCGGTCGTCGCCCGGCGGCAGTTCGGCGCGTGCGGGTGTCGGCAGCTCCCCCTCGACGCCTGCCCGCCCCCCCATGATGACCGCGTCCTCGCCCGTGTCAGAGTAGTAGCCCGGGCGCAGGCCGACCTGCTCCATGCCCACCGCCAGGTAGAGGTCGATAGCGGTCTGATTGCCAGCGCGGCACTCCAGCGTGATCCGCAGCGCCCCCATCACGGCCGCCTGTTGAGAGAGCCGTGCGAACAGCGCTCGCCCGACACCACGACGGCGAAACGGCGCGTCAACCGCCAGATTCAACAGATGCGCCTCGTCGTCGAGGAGCGCGACGCCCCCGTAGCCGATGACTGCGCCATCCGAATCGGCCACGAACCAGGCCCGCCGGGGGGCGTTCAGCTCGTCGGTGAACATGCCCACGGTCCATGCATCCGTGAACGAGGCGTCCTCGATGGCGAGTATCCCGGGGATGTCAGTCGCTCGCAGGGGCCTCAGCCACACCCCGTCGACACCCTCAACGGTGGAATGCATCGAGTCAGCAGGGCCGTCGCTGGCGGCAGCAACGCCCGAATCCGGCGGGTCCGCCTGAGGCAGACCAGCACGGGCTCGCTCGTTCTCCTCGGCATCCGACAGACGGGTGTACACCGGCAGGACCGTCGCGGGGTCTCCCTCGCCCCACCCCTGCCGGGCGCGATCATCGACCCACGCGGCAATCAGCCCCGTGGCGTCCGGGTGCCACAGCTCCTCCGTGAGCACGCGCGCGTCGGGAAGCTGGGCCCGGAAGGCCTCATGGTGCTTGAGGAGCCCGTTGCCTGCGAGCACGGTCGGTATGTCCTCGCCCGCCCCCCACTGGGCCGCAACCGCTTCGGGAGCGGCGACGGTGTCCGGCGTCAGCCGACGCGCTCGTCCGCCGTGCAGCTCGTAGAGGGCCGGGTAGACCTCTCCGCGCATCGCGTCACCGATCACGCCCAGGCGTCCTTCGACGCCGCCGATAGCCGCTTGCCAGGCGATCGCGTCGAGCGTCGACGTGCCCCAGAGGGGAACACCGAGTCCATGCGCGAGCCCCTTGGCTGTCGCCACACCTATGCGCACCCCCGTGAAGGAGCCCGGCCCTCGACCCACCGCGATCCCCTCGAGTTCGCCGATGGCGCAATCGGCGGCCTCGAGCGCCTCGAGCACCCACGACAGCAGCACCGTGTTCGCCTTGCGCGGAGCCACGCGGGACACATCTGAGAGCACGACCACGCGCCCGGAGCTCTCGGCGTGGGCGACCCCCACCGCAACGGTCTCAGTCGCCGTATCCAGCAGCAGTAGCCGACGCTCGCTCACCGTCTGGCCTCCCCCGACGTCGCAGCTTCGCACGCCGCGATCCACGCTGCAGCCAGCACTTCGCCCCGCGGACCGAGCGGCCGCACTTCAAAGCGGCGGCCTTCATCGCTCACCAGGCGTACGGTCACGGCGATTCCGTCCAAAGGCAGTGCCTCGGCGAAACGATCGCCCCATTCGACGACGGCGACTCCGTCGGCCTCGAGCGTCGCGTAGTAGTCGAGATCCTCGAGCTGGACCGCCTCATCAAGCCGGTACAGATCGAAGTGATAGAGGGGAATCCGCCCTTCATGCACGAGCAGCATGTTGAAGGTCGGGCTGGTCACGGGCTCGATGACCCCCAAGCCCTCGGCTATGCCCTTGGTGAGCTGCGTCTTGCCCGCGCCGAGGTCACCGGATAGCAGCACCACGTCGGCCGCGACGAGCAGGGGCGCCAGCAGCTGACCGATTCGCATGGTCTGCTCAGCGGAGACCGTGGCGATGGAGCGCCCGCCCATCATGCCGACGCCTCAAGGCGGGCGACGAGCTCCCCCAGCGCGGCGAAGTCGGCAAACATCACATCTCGCTTCGTGCGGTCGTAGATCGCGGCCGCCGGATGATAGACGGGAAACACCGAGAACCGACCCGCATGCGCGAGCTGGCCACGGAGCTGCGATATCGAAGCGTCGGTCTTGAGGATGAACCTGGTCGCGAAGTTCCCGAGCGTCACGAGCACGTCAGGCGCGATCACCCTGATCTGCTCGCGAAGAAACGGCGTGCACGTCTCGATCTCATCAGCCAGCGGATCACGGTTGCCCGGCGGCCTGCACTTCAGCACGTTGGCGATGAACACGTCGGCGCGCTGCATACCTGCGTGGGCGAGCAGTTCGTCGAGGAGTTTGCCGGCAGCACCCACGAACGGCTCTCCCTTGAGGTCCTCGTTCCTGCCCGGCGCCTCACCGATGATGACCACGCGCGCTGCAGGGTTGCCGGATCCGAACACCAGGCTGGTGCGCGTCTGTGCCAGCGTGCACCGGCGGCAATCTCCGATGAGATCACGAATCTCGTCGAGGTCGGCGCAGCCCAAGCCGGTCATAGCGGTCGCGCCCCCTTTAGATCCACGTGGCGATTTCGTCGAGCGGCCTGCGCGCAGGTCGTCCGGCTGACTCAGCCGAGTACCCGACGGGCAACACGGCGACCGGCGTGATCGGTCTCGACAGGCCGAGCGCCGAGCGAACAGCCTCCTCGTCAAAGGCGCCGATCCAACACGACGCCAGCCCTAGGTCCACCGCTGTCAGCAAGATGTTCTGCGCGGCAGCGGCGGTGTCTTGAATCGCGTAGAGCATCTCACCGCGATCCCCGTAGCGCGCGGCACATGGTCGCGGATCCACCGAGACCACGATGATCACCGGTGCTGCCGTCGCCCACCTCTGATGAAGCGCGGTGGCAAGTCGCTCTCGAGCCTCCAGACTGCGTACGACGGTGAACCGCCACGGCTGCACGTTGCCGGCGGAGGGCGCCGAAACGGCAGCCTCAAGCAGTTTGCGAACCTCAGCCTCAGGCACGTCGAGCTTCGCGTTGAAATGCCGGACACTCCGGCGCTTCGCAATCACCTCGGAGAACTCCACCAGCTGCTCCTGTTGTCGCGTCGACCGCCCTCAGGCAGCCTGGTCCGTGTCGAACGCCATTCTATCCGAACCCACGCCCTGCCGATGACAGGCAGGGACTACCGGAAACGCGTCGAACACTTCCGACAAAGGAGGTACGTGATGCACAACCAGCCTGATGTCACCGACGAGAACCTCGGTATCCGAGCGTTCAAGCTCCAACGGGCCAAGGCGGTCGAGCGCGCCGCAGAACGGCTGCGCCACGGTCTCGGTCCGTCGTGGAAGGACCTCACCAACGACGAGATCGAGGAACTCGAGTGGGTGATGGGCGAGCTGTGGGCGTACGCGGCGCGCGCTGACTGGGACGACCTCCACTTCGGGCGCCTGACCATGAGCGATGTGATCCGCATCCTGACCCTCGGCAGCCAACTCAGACGCCACTCGCGTCCGAGTGTCGAGGTGCTGCGTGATGTTGAGGCGATCGTACGCGCAGAGGGTACCGCCGACCACACGGCGGAGTGATCACCCGGAGAGCGCGGCCCGCTTCTTAGCCTCGATCTTCTTCTTGACCTTCTTCAGGCGAAACAGATCCTCGCGAGCACGCTCGTCGAGGGTCTGCCTGATATAGGCGACCTGCTCTCGAAGCGCCGGCACGGTGACCTGCTCGAGCGCATTCACGCGGCGGTTCGTCTTGTTGATCTCCTCGCCGAGGCGCTTGAGGCGCGTCTCGATGTCGGCATACTCGATGATGACATCGAGTATCCGCTCGAACTTGTCGGCCGTCTCATCGACGCGAGACGAAACCCCGGTGACGGAGTACCCACGGGTGAACGAGGACTTGATGGGGCTGTCGCCCTTCGTCACCACCGGGACCGCCACGCCCATAATCTTCGTTCCTGACATGTCGACGACGACCTCGCCGGTCGTCGCCAGCGACGCCGACCTCACGGCGACCGCGCCGTCAACCGCCTTGGCGATGGTCAGTGAGTACTGCGCCTCAGCGACGTTCTTCTGCAAGGACTCCGAGAGGCGCAGCGTTTCGTCCATGACACCCATGAACTCGATGAGCAGCGCGTCCCGCTTCTGTTTGAGCAAGTCCATGCCCTGCTGAGCGAGCCCGATCTGCGCCCGCCGCTCGAGGAGCTCGGCTCTAGTTGGACGAACCTCTTCCATGGTCCCCCCTTACGCGCTCTCAGCGAGTTCGTCGGCTTTCGATGCGCCGGCGCGGTCCGGGTGATACGTTTCGATGAAGTCTCGCACGCGCTTCAACTCACCGATAGGCAGCCCGGCCATGAGCTCCCATCCGATGGAGAGGGTCTCTTCAATGGAGCGACCCTCCTGACCCTGGCCGACGATGCGCGATTCGAACTCGTCAGCGAAGCGCAGGTGGCTGCGGTCGATGTCCGACAGCGCCTCTTCACCGACGATCGCAACGAGTTTGCGCAGGTCGCGGCCCTGGGCGTACGCGGCGTAGAGCTGGTTGGCCACCGCGCGGTGGTCCTCCCGTGTCTTGCCCTCCCCGATGCCAAGGTTCATGAGCCGACTCAGGCACGGGAGCGTGTCGATCGGAGGGTAGACTCCCCGGCGATGCAGCTGGCGCGAGAGCACGATCTGGCCCTCGGTGATGTAGCCCGTCAGGTCGGGGATCGGGTGCGTGATGTCATCGTCAGGCATGGACAGGATCGGAAGCTGCGTGACCGAGCCCTTGCGGCCCTTGATGCGGCCGGCACGCTCGTAGATGGTGGAGAGGTCCGTGTACATGTAGCCCGGATAGCCTCGGCGTCCCGGCACTTCCTCGCGCGCGGTGGAGACTTCGCGCAGCGCCTCGCAGTAGTTCGTCATGTCAGACAGAACGACGAGCACCTGAAGGTCCTTCTCGAAGGCCAGATACTCGGCGACCGTCAGCGCGCAGCGCGGAGTCAGCAGGCGCTCGACGGTCGGGTCATCGGCCAGGTTCAGGAAGAAGACAACGCGTTCCAGCGCGCCCGTCTCCTCGAACTGGCTCATGAAGTAACTCGCCTCGCGGTGGGTGATGCCCATCGCACCGAAGACGATGGCGAACTCCTCGCCCGACTTGACCCGCGCTTGACGAATGATCTGCGCAGCAAGCTCGTTCGCCGGAAGACCGGAGCCCGAGAAGATCGGAAGCTTCTGCCCGCGTACGAGGGTGTTGAGACCATCAATGGCGCTGATGCCGGTCTCGATGAAGTCCGCCGGCTGCTCGCGCGTGTACGGGTTGATGGGTGCGCCGGTGATGTCGAGACGCTTCTCGGGGATGATGGGCGCGCCGCCGTCGATAGGCTTGCCCGTGCCGTTCAGTACGCGACCGAGCAGCTCGGATGAGACGTCGATCTTGGCCACTTCCTCCATGAAGCGGACCTCTGTCTTGGCGATGTCGATTCCCTGCGTGCCCTCGAACACCTGGATGACGGCGGTCGAACCGGAAACCTCCAGCACCTGACCGCTGCGCCGCGCGCCGTCGGGCATGTGGACGGCAACCATCTCGTTGTATGCGACGCCGTGGACATCCTCGACGAAGATCAGCGGGCCCGTGACGTAGTTGAGCGTCCGGTAGTCGACGGAAAGCAGTGACTGCTTCGCAGCGCCAGTTTCAAGCTCGGCCATCTAATACACCTCGATTCCGGCGAAGCGGTCCGTGACCTCAGCGCACATCTCTTGCATGCGCTCGATCGCGGCCTCATGCGGGGTTGTCTTCAATACTGCGATCTCATCGCGCATAGGCAGTTCGAGCAACTGATGGAGAGCCACCCCTTGGTTCAGGGCGGTGGACGCAGCGTCGTGGAAGCTCAGGATCGTCTTGAGCAGCCAGTATGCCTTCGACGGTGGGCAGTAGGCATCCACTTCATCGAACGCGAACTGCTGGAGGAAGTCCTCGCGCAACATACGCGCGATCTCAAGGATGAGCTTCTCAGACTCGGGCAAGGCATCCGGCCCGACAAGCTGCACGATCTCTTGCAGCTCCGTCTCCTTCTGAAGCACCGACATCGCCCGCTCGCGGTACTCACTCCAGTCGGGCGCGACGTTGTCGTAGTACCAACCACTCACCTGACCGAGGAACAGCGTGTAGCTCTTCGTCCAACTGATGGCCGGGAAGTGCCGCCTATGGGCAAGCGAGGTATCGAGCGCCCAGAAGGCACCCGTCACTCGCAAGGAGTTCTGCGTCATGGGCTCGGACATGTCTCCGCCGGCAGGCGAGACCGCGCCGACCATCGTGACGGATCCGACCCGATCGTCACCCTCGGATCCAAGCGGCTTGACCCGCCCACTACGCTCGTAGAACGCTGCGAGCCGCGTGGCCAGATAGGCGGGATAGCCTTCCTCGCCGGGCATCTCTTCGAGCCGACCCGACACCTCACGGAGTGCCTCACCCCACCGGCTTGTGGAGTCGGCCATCATCGCGACGTTGTAGCCCATATCGCGGTAGTACTCGGCAAGAGTGGCTCCCACGTAGATCGACGCCTCGCGAGCGGCCACCGGCATGTTGGATGTGTTAGCCACAAGCACGGTTCGGTCCATCAGCGGCGCGTCGTTGCGAGGGTCATCCAGGTGCGGGAACTCAGTGAGCACCTCGGTCATCTCGTTGCCGCGCTCTCCACACCCGATGTAGACGATGATGTCGACGTCGGCCCACTTCGCAAGCGACTGCTGCGTTACGGTCTTACCCGTACCGAAGCCTCCCGGGATGATCGCGTTTCCGCCTAGAGCGATCGGGAAGAACGTGTCGAGGATCCGCATGCCCGTCGTGAACGGGGTCGTCGGGTCGAGCTTGCGCAGATACGGGCGTCCGCGCCGTACCGGCCACTTCTGTGCGAGCTTGATCTCGGTGCCGTCATCGAGCACCGCGATGACGTCTGTGATCGTGTACTCACCCGCCGGCGCGATGGTCTTGACCTTTGCCGGTCTGCGCTCAGGCGGAATCATCACCTTGTGAACGATGGTCTTGCCCTCAGGCACCGTCCCGACGACCGCCCCGGCCGCGACCTCATCGCCCACCGCGATGGCGGGGGTGAAGCTCCACCGCTTGTCCGGATCGAGAGCGGCAGCCACGGTGCCTCGCTCGATGAAGTCCCCGCCCTCGGCGATGACCGGCAGTGGACGCTGGACGCCGTCGTAGATCGACGTCAGCAGCCCGGGGCCGAGTTCAACGGTGAGCGGTCCGTCGGTTGACTCGACGCGCTCTCCGACCATCAGGCCCGAGGTGTCCTCGTAGACCTGGATGGTCGCCGTATCGCCCTCGAGACGGATGACCTCACCCATGAGGCCTTCACCGCCGACCCTGACGATGTCATACATTCGCGCACCGACCATGCCTTCGCCAACGACGACAGGTCCTGTGATCTTGGATATGGTTCCGGCAATCATCTAATCCCGCCTCAGTGTGATGTCGAATCCGATCGCGCGACGAATCAGACGCGCGAGATACGCCCTGTGGTCCTCTCCGAACGCGAGCTTCTCGCGAATCGGAAGGGAGATTACAAGTGGTCGGTAGATCGAGTCGATCCGCCGTTGAGTGCGCTCGTCCACCGCCGCCATCATCTGCTCGTTCACGGCGATGATTCCCGCGTCCTCGTCGTCGAGCAGATGGTTCAGTCGCTCGCGCACGCCATCGTGGCTGTCGACCACAACGACGTCCACGCCCGCGAGGCGAAACCCATCAGCGTTGTCAGCGTCAGTGAGGACGATGAGCTTATACAAGGATGAGCTCCCTCCTCATGCGCTCGACCGGCACGCCCATCGCGATACCCTTGGCGATGATGCGTACGTTGGTGACCTCGTTCAGCTTGCTCCAGAGGTAGGCAAGCGGGATACCCACCCCCAGTGGATCGGTTCCACCCATCGCGATGACCTTGCGCATCAGGTAGTCCTCCAGCGCCCGCTCAAACGTCGCGATCGAGAGCGTTTCGAGGTAGTTGGTGGCCACCTCTTCAAGCACGGTCCCGAAGCGCGTACCTCTCAAACCATCGAGGATCTCGTCGATGTCGGAGCAGGCCGACAAGCGCTGATACGTTTCGAGAGTCAGATCGGCGCCTCCCGGAAGGAAGTAGCGAACCGCCTGCTCCGCGCCGAGGTTCGCCCGCGCCACACGGAACACCATGAGCAGGTTCTGGATATCCACCTGCATCCCCAAGATACGCTGGGCCATCTGGTAGTTGCGGTTGCGCTTTCCAAGCTCGCGTTTCGCGCGCTCGGCGAAATGGCGGTCTAGTTCGAGTTCGAAGTCCGCCATATCCCCGGACCGCTGGAACTCGACGAACCCTGCTCTCAGGGCGGTCGCCTCAGGCAATCCCCAGGTAGTCGCCGTGTTCACCACTGCGCGAATATCAGGCTGCCTCAAGAGCCCGTCGAGGTCCGACTGGCTGAGCGCACCGACGGGCAACAGGCCCGCCGCGATCTCATCGTTCGGGAGATGAGCTTGCTTTCCACGCAGGATCGTCTTCATGTTGAAGACGTCCCATCTCCCCAAGACGATGCTGCATATGTCGGCAGCTTCGCCATTCAGAAACCCGAACACCTTGCGGTAGGTGCGCACAAGGTTGAGTCGCAGCGCTTCGCCGACCTCAGCCGCACCGCGCCCCTGCAGGAGTGCCTCCTCAAGGTCCGGAGCGTACTCGGTCTGCAACAGCTCCTGGATCAGCTGGTGAAGATCGGTGTACTCGGCGAACTGCTCGAGGCGGTCGCGACGCAGAAGTCGCGAGCGCATCCCACGCAGTCTCGCGTTGGGGTACCCGTACTCCTTCTTCGCGATGCCGGGTTCGGCGCTCTTCGGAGCGGCTGTCGGGCTCATGCGAACAGAATCTCAGCAACGCTAGCCTGAGCGACGCCCGCGAACTTATCGAGGCGGTCTTCGAGCGTGTTGCGGCGCAGAACGCGTCCCCCCTCGAGCTCGACCACTACGCCGCCGGCGCAGTGCATCTCGCCGCGCACCTCGGCGACGATTCCGAACTCATCAAGAGCGCCGCGTGCACGCTCCACGTCGGCGGAATCGACGAGTACCGCTCCACCGTCTCCGACGCCCTCCACGGCCTCGCGAAGCAGTCCGCGGAACAGCGTGTCGTAGTCGTCACGCGTCCGCACATCAGCCAGAGCCTCGCGAGCATCCGCGAAGGCGGCGACAACGGCCCGATCCTTCACTGACGCGACCTCTTTGCGAGCTTCGAGCCGAGCGGTGTTCACCGTCTGCCGTCCACGCGCTTGCGAGAGTCGCTCAGCCTCCTCAACACGTGACCGCTTGAGCGTGTCGGCCTCACGTTCGGCCTCATCGAGAATCGCGGCGGCGTGCTCCCGTGCCTCCGCGGTCACCGCGACAATATCCCGATCAGCCTGTTCCTCGAGTGCTTTGAAGATATCTTCGAGTGCCACGCCTTTGGCTCCTTCCGCCCCGCTGCATCATATGACGTGCGAGCTGCGGACTAACCGCTGATGAGAATCGCGGAGACGAAGCCCAGAAGCACGATGACCTCCGGAAGCGCCTGAAGCGTGATGATCCAGATCGAGACCTCAGGCCGTTCCGCCAGGGTTCCAGCGCCTGCCGAGCCGATCTTGGCCTGTGCGTAGCCAGCAGCTAGCGCTGACAACCCCATCGCCAAACCTGCCGATATCGACCTGGCCACGGGCACTTGCCACGCCTCAGGCGCAGTACCAGCGCCTGCCGCCTCTTCAGCGAGTGCCACCATCGGCACCAGAACTGACAGCACGAACGTACTGCCACACACCCATTTTGCGAGCCGCTTCCTACTCATGCGATCCACTCACCTCCGGTCTTCGTGAACGGGCTGTACTTCAAACCACCTGACTCGTAGAACCCCCTGAAGAACTCCAGGAAGTTCAGACGTGCTGCATGGATGGCAGGGCTGAAGGTTGCAATGATGAAGTTGAGTGTGTGAAGGACGACACCGATGATGATCGCCACCACTATCATCGCCGGGTTCGTGGCCATATCAGCCACAATCTCGTTTATCGCGTCGGCGAAGATGGCGCCAGCGAGGCCCACTGCCATGATTCGGATGTAGCTCGCCATCCCGGTGAACACCTCGAGCGTCTCGATGACACCCATGATTCCGCCACCGCGTACGGCGAAGATGAAGCCGCCGAACGCAACCAGCGCAAACAGAACCTGTCCCCAGATCGCCCATGACCCGTAGTTCTGGGCCACGACCGCCAGAAGAACCACGACACCGATCGCGAGTACGAACGTCAGAATCCCGCCCTTCTCCCACAGGTGGTGCCGATTCTTGGTGCGAACCGCGTTGACGATGCCCAGGATGAGACTCAAGATCACGTGAACGACCCCGACGGCCACCGCGACGATCATGAATGTCTCGACTGCGTGGACACGATCGAAGGGCAACGCTACGGGGCCAACCTGGATGGTCTGGATCCAGTCAAGGTACCTGGTTCCCAGCACGTTGCCGAAGAACTCTCCGTACAGGAATCCGAACACAATCACCATGGTGGCTGCGGGACCCAGGATCGCCGTAGCCCCCTGGACGAGCTGGTTCTCCTTGAACTTCATCCGAAGCCAGAGCACTATGCTGAGATTGATCATGCCGTAGGCGATGTCACCGACGATCATGCCGAAGAACAGCGGGAAGAAGATGAACAGGAAGATCGTCGGATCGAGCGTGCCATAACGCGGCATGCCGTACGCGCCGATCATCGCCTGGAACGGTGCGACCTGGGGGCGGTTCTTGAAGGCGACCGGCGTATCAGCATAGTCGCGCTCGCACATCTCAAGCTGCGACACGATGATGTCGTCTTTCCACCGCGCTGAGACATCCTTCTCGAACGCCGACACGTCGCTGCACGGCATCCAGCCGTTGATGACGAACGCGTACTCAGTGCGGCCGAACTTGGGAATGGCCTCTATCTCCGCCGAGCGGTCGATCAGTACATCACGAATCGCGCCCAGCCTCGACGCCCACGCTGCCGACATCTTCTCGAGCTCCGCGCGGGTGGCCTCTATCTCCCCGGGCATGGCTGCGCGGCGCGCACGCACTTCGGTGTAGGCGCTATCGAAGGGCATCCCCTCGAACGCGTCCGGCAGCCGAATCTGATTGACGTTCTCCATGGTGAGGAACTTGTGGACGGCATCCGAATGCTGACGCCCGAACACCAGAATGGCCGCTGTGGTGTCCTCGTCGACATCGGTCGACACGATTTCGTACTGCTTCTGGGTGATGCGATCCAGCTCCTCCTTCAGCGCGTCGAGGGCCCCCTTGTAGCGACGCTCGAACAACAGCGCGACGGAGTCGTACTGACCGGTGGTGACGATCTGGCTGGCCAGCGGCTGGATCTTCTGGAGGATGGGCTCGTAGCGCGCGAGCAGAGACATCTCCGACTCGAGTTCGGCGTGCTCTGCCGCCAGAGAGGCTGTGCGGTCCTCGACCTCGGCTATCACCAGACTCACTTCACCCGAGAGTTCGGCGGGATCCAGATCGTAGAGGCGATCGTAGTCGGCCTTGCTCGACACATGCGTTGTGTTCGATCCGCGGTCGAGCGCCTTGAGGATGGAGCGGACCCGTATGAGCAGGTCCTCCATCTCCTCGCGCTCCTTGAGAACGCCTGGCTGCAACTCCATGCGGTTCAGGGGCACATCGCCCCTGTTGATCTTGTTGGAGAGGTCCTCGATGTGCAGTCGCCCCTGCTCGTGCACAAGGCTCAGCACGTCAGAGAACAGACCACGCGGTCCGATGATCTCAATCTTCGCCATCGGGATGAGCATGCCGCACCCCCCTCACTCCCCATCGTCGTGCCGGGCACGACGACATCACACCTTCAGTACGGACTCCAGAATAAAGGCGACCGCCGCTTCGCGGCGCCCTGCCAAGGCCTGCTCGAGTTCCGCCATCTCGGCGGCGGCGGAGGCTCCGACATCGGCGACCTCGCGATTGGTCACCTCGCTGATCTTCCTGTCTTGATCTTCGGCGAGTCTTGCAGCATCGCCTTGCGCTTCCACGACGACCTCGGTCGCACGCTTGCGCGCGTCTGAAACGACGGAGTCAGCCGCGCGCTTCGCAGTCAGGATGCGCGCCGAAATCTCAATCTCCTTCTCACGAATGAGATGGAGCGGCGATGAGCCGTCCTTGTTCATCGTCTCTCGATGGAACTCGAGTTCCTGAACATCGTGATCTTCCACGCCGACCCCCTCAACACGTGAAGCGAAACAAGGTGCGATTCAAACCCTCGTCTTCCCTATTCGTCATCGCGAGGGGGGCTCCTGCACGTCTTCGTGAGAAGTAGCGGGCAGACCTAGAGATAGAGGCGCGGCAGCCTCATGCCGAAGGAGCAAGCCATCTCGTAGTTGATGGTGCCTGCGAGGTCCGCGAGATCATCCATACTCTGGACCTCATCCGCGTGTTGGCCGACAAGCACCACCTGGTCTCCGCGCGAGAACACCGCGCCGCGGGGGACTTCCACCATGAACTGATCCATGCAGATGCGTCCCACCTGCTGCAGGCGCGCACCGCCCCCAAGCACGCTCATCTTGTTCGAGAGCACGCGGTGCACGCCGTCCGCGTAGCCCAGCGGCAACGTCGCGATGGTCGTCGGCGAGCCGGCGTGCCAGGTAAGGCCGTAGCTCACGCCCTCGCCCATCCCGATCCGCTTAACGAGCGTGGCTCGCGCCCGCACTGACATTGCGGGTCGTAGAGGCACGACGCCTCTGGTCTGCGGAGACGGGGCCAGTCCGTAGATCGCTATCCCACACCGGACCATGTCGAAGTGCGACTCATCTGACAGTATCGTCGCGGGGCTGTTCGCGGCATGCACGATTCCGGGCGAGACCCCCTCAGCCCGCATCGCCTCGAGCACGGACGAGAAGCGCGCAAGCTGGCGTCCGAACTCCCAGTCGCCGGGTACATCGGCCGTTGCGAAATGCGTGAAGGTCCCCTCGTGCATGAGCCCGGGGAACTCAGCGAGCATCGCAGCGAACACCGGGGCTTCATCGATGGGAACGCCAATGCGGTTCATCCCCGTGTCCACTTTGAGGTGGAAGCGCGCCTCGGTGCCCCGAGCGATGGCTGCTCTTCCCAAAGCCCCGGCAAACTCCCGCGTCGTGACCGTCGGGATCAGCTCATGATCCAAGACGGCGTCCGCGCCGTCTGCCGGAGGCTCGGACAGCAGCTGCACGGGTGCAGTGATCCCGGCAGCACGGAGTTCGGCGCCTTCGGCGATCGTGGCAACGCCCAGCCGATCCGCTCCTGCGTCGAGTGCGGCCCGCGCGACTTCGACTGCGCCGTGCCCGTAGCCGTCCGCCTTCACGACAGCCATGAACAGGGTCCCCTGAGACGTCAGCCCCTTGAGCGTCGAGACGTTGTGCCGGACCGCGTCGAGATCGACCTCGACCCACGCCCAGCGCTGCCCGGTCATCTAGCTCAGGCCTCCGGCTATGGCCTTCACGATGTCTCTCTTGCTCACGATTCCCACGAGGCGTCCGCCGTCGAGAACCGGGAGACGCGAAACGCGTTCATCGGCCAGAAGCGTTGCGACGTCCTCGATGGAGGTATCGACCGTCACGGTGATCGGGTCTTCCGACATCACGTCCTTGACCGTGGCGGCGACGGCCTTCTTGAGTTCATGCTCGAACCGCGCGTGCGCGGGGGGATACATGATGAACCCGTCGAGCAGTTGGATATAGGTGGGGTACTCCAACTTCACGTCTTGCATGATGAGGTCGCCTTCGGTGACGAGCCCGATCAGTCGACCTGCCGCATCAATCACCGGCAGCGCCCCGACCGACCTGTCAGTCATCAGGCGAGCTGCCTCGGTGACGCCTGCCTCCGGAGCGATAGTCACCGGATCGGGAGTCATGATGTCGCGTGCCGTCACATCTGCCATCTCGCACCATCCTCATTCGCATCGGCGCCACGCGCCGCATCTCGATACATCACCCGCCGCATGGCCACCGGCACGTATCCCGGCAGATCCTCGGCTGTCACGCCGAGCGGCGTGAGCTCGGCCGCCGCCGCCTCGCCTGCGAGACCATGCAGATACGCGCCAAGTGCTCCGGCCTCCAAAGGCGACATCCCCCGGGCAAGCAGCGCACCGAGCATGCCCGCGAGCACATCTCCCGTCCCTGCAGTCGCGAGTGCCGGCGTACCCGACGTGTTGATCACCCAGCGGCCCTCGCCGTGCACGACGGTGCCAGCTCCCTTGAGCACAACCGCCCTGCCAGGTCCGGCAAGCCTTGCGGATGAGGATACCCTATCCGATTGCACCGACGAGACCGTCGTGTCGAGCAGACGGGCGAGCTCCCCGGGGTGCGGCGAGAGCAGGGTCGGGTCGGTGCGTCGCGTGATGAACTCCTCCGCATCGACGAGTGCGTTGAGGGCATCGGCATCGATGACGAGTGGGCCGCTGATACGCGCGACGATCGCCCTCACCGCCGCCACGGCACCGTCGGCCAAGGTCAATCCCGGTCCCAAGACGACCGCGTCAAAGTCGCGCGCCAGATCGATCACTACCGTGCCGGCACCCGAGGACAAGGCCTTCGTTCGGCTGCTGGGTAGCCCGATGACCGGGGCGGCTGTGAGGTGGCACTGCGCCACTCCCACGATCGGCTCCGGGACGGCAAGCGTCACGTACCCCGCCCCCGCTCGCATGGCACCGCGCGCCGCGAGTACCGCCGCCCCCGGATAGCGGCCACTTCCCGCAACCACCAGAACGCGCCCCCGTGAGTTCTTGTGAGCATCTGACGGCGGAGCCACGAGAAGCGACGAGTACTCGCCCTCGTCCCAGACCTCCGGCGCGCCCTCGACCTCACGGAGCGCGTCGGGCACCGCGAGCGTGTCGAGCACCACGTCACCACACGCATCGGCAGCGGGGTAGATGACGTGTCCGCGCTTGAACGCCAGCAGTGCGACGGTCAGGTCGGCCCGAATGGCATCATCGCTCGTGGCACCCGTGTCGGTTTCCACCCCGGTGGGGATGTCCGCGCTCACGACGTACGCTCCGCTCCGGTTGATGCTGCGACACCACAAGGGGAACGGATCGCGTAGGGGAAGCGACGACCCCGTACCGAGCAACGCGTCCACGACGCAGGCAGCCCCCGTGAAAGCTCCCTCAGTCAGACTCCCCTCGGGCTCGACAACGACCTCGACCCCGGCCGCGAGCGCCGCCTTCGCAGCTGAGGCGGCCGGCTCTGGCAGTCGGGCCGGATCGCGCATCGCCACCACACGCACCCGACGTCCCGCCTGCAGAAGCAGGTGAGCTGCTACCCACCCATCGCCACCGTTGTTGCCCGGGCCACAAGCCACGGCAATGTCGCCATCTGCCACGTGAGCCACGACCTCGGCCGCGATGGCCTCGCCCGCGCGCCGCATGAGGGTATCCAGAGAGGCCACACCCTCGGCGACCACGCGTTGCTCGATGGCCTTGGTCTGGTCGGACGTGAGGACCCGCTCCATCAGCCACCTTCCCATCAGCGTCGGGCAATCACCCTCGGGCCAGCACCTCTCACTCGTCGAGCAGCGCCCGGGCGTCCTTGAACGATCTGGCGAGTTCCGCCATCGGATCGGCCTTCTCTTCCTTGCGAGGACGGGCGTCCTCGGTGATCGCCACGGCTGACGCCACCGCCGTCGTGTGCGTGAACGACAACGATAGGTGCATCTCCACGATACCCAACTCGGCCGCGCGAGCCGCGGCGGCACCGTGCAGAATCGGTATCGGACGGCCCGTGGCATCCCGGGCCACCTCGACATCGCGGAACCTCATGCCCGAAAAGCCGGTCCCGAGCGCCTTGAGCACCGCCTCCTTGGCGGCGAACCGCAGCGCGTAGTGAACCTCGGGCCGGGAACGTTTGTCGCAATAGTGCCGCTCGTCCTCGGAGAAGAGCCTCTCCTTCAGGCGCGGCCTGCGCTCCAGCGCCGCTGCCATCCGCTCGATCTCGACGATATCCACGCCCAACCCGAGGATGCTCATGTGAGGCTCACTCCACCGTCACGGACTTGGCGAGATTGCGGGGCTGATCGACGTTGCAGCCCCGCTTCTTCGCGATGTGGTAGCTGAGTAGCTGCAGGGGGATCGTCGCCGGAATCGCCGACAAAGCCTCGCTCGTGCGCGGAACCGACAGAACGTGCTCGGCGTGCTGGCGGATGTCGTCGTCACCAGCTGTGGAAACGGCGATGACCTGTGCCCCGCGGGCTCGGACCTCCTGGATGTTGGAGACGACCTTCTCATAGGTGTGGCCCTGAGTGGCAACCACCACAACCGGAACCTCTTCGGTGATCAACGCGATCGGCCCGTGCTTCATCTCGCCCGCAGCATACGCCTCAGCGTGGATGTAGCTGATCTCCTTGAGCTTGAGCGCACCCTCCATGGCGACCGGGACACCGATGCCGCGGCCCAAGAACAGCGAACTGGCCGCAGTCGTGTACTCGTCGGCGCACTCCTCAAGGTCACCGGTGTTGGCCAGGATGGCCTCGACCACGTCGGGGACGGTCGCCAACTCCATCCAGATGCGCTCGATCTCCTCAGTACCCAACGTGCCTTTGGCCTGGGCGAGCTTGAGTGCCAGCACGTTGAGGGCGGCGATCTGGGCGGTGAACGTCTTCGTCGCGGCCACACCGATCTCAGGACCGGCGTGGGTGTAGATGACCCCGTCAGACTCTCGGGTCACGCGGCTGCCGACGACGTTGGTGATGGCGATGACCTTCGCTCCCCGATCCCGGGCCTCGCGCACACCCGCCAGCGTGTCAGCCGTCTCTCCGGACTGGGTGATCGCCACGACGAGCGTCTCGTCGTCCACGATCGGGTCGTTGTAGCGGAACTCGCTCGACACCTGCACCTCGACCGGAATCCTCGCCCACCTCTCGATGAGGTGCTTGGCGATGAGTCCCGCATGGTACGACGTGCCGCACGCGATGATGAACACGCGGTCGATCGACGATACCTGCTCCGGCGTCATCTTGAGCTCTGAGAGCTGGATCTCGCCATCGATGAAGCGTCCGCGCAGCGTCTCACGCAGCGCGGTGGGCTGCTCGTGGATCTCCTTGAGCATGAAGTCCTCGTAGCCGCCCTTCTCGGCGGCATCCAAGTCCCATTCCACGTGCATCCTCTCGGGCTCGACTTCCACAAGCTCTCCGTCAAGCACCCGCACCGAATCCGATGTGACCACGGCGATCTGCTCGTCGTGGAGCACCACGACCTCGCGGGTGTACTCGAGGACGGCGGGGATATCGCTCGCGACGATGTTCTCCTCCGGCGCCGTGCCGATGATCAACGGAGAGTCACGGCGGGCGGCGACGATGGTGTCCGGGTGATCGAGATGGACCACGGCGAGCGCGTAGCTGCCGTGAAGGCGCTTGATGGTCTTGGCGAGCGCGGCGACCAGATCCCCTTCGTAGTAGCTCTCCACGAGGTGAGCGATCGCCTCGGTGTCGGTCTCCGAGCGCAGAATGTGACCCGCGGCGGCGAGCTCCTCGCGAAGCTCAAGGTAGTTCTCGATGATGCCGTTGTGGACCAAGGCGACGCGGTGGTCGCAGTCGACGTGGGGGTGGGCGTTCTCCTCGCTTGGACGCCCGTGGGTCGCCCAACGCGTATGGCCCACGCCAACTCCACCTTCGACCGGCTCGGCTTCAAGAGCCGACGTGAGGTTGACCAGCTTGCCCACACGCCGAACGACGCTGAGCTCGTCGCCCTGGATGCACGCGACGCCCGCAGAGTCGTATCCGCGGTACTCGAGACGCGCGAGTCCCTTCAGAAGCACTTCACTCGCGCTCCGATGTCCTGCATAACCGACGATTCCACACATGGGCGAGCACCGACCTTTCGGTGAGGGTGTAGGTTGATCGGTCCGCGGGCACGTCAGCTGAACGTGTGGCGTGCGCTCCGCCGGACCTCGTTGAACCGGTCACCGTCGCCGCTTTGTCCCCGCAGTCGCCTGCAGGCTTTGTCGGCAACGTCACGACCACCGGTTGGGCCGGAGGGCCATCCGCCGAATCCTTCGATCGGCCCTCTCCTCGTCGACTGGTATGCGGGCTTTCGCCCTCGACACCGTTGCGGCGGCGTCTCGCCAGTCCTGGCGCTTGTCAGTGCTGATCAGATGACGCGGCCCACTCCCCTTCCCGTGCGGTCACTGCACGACCATTGTACCGCTTGGGACACAACTCGCCGATGACGAACGGGTGACGTCGCCTAGCTAGCGGACGGGACGCGGGCCTACCGGCCTATCGAGATACCCTTCGGCGAAGCGAGCGAACCTCCAGACGTCACCGAAGTCACTCGCGATGCCCAGCGACGCCCTGATCGTGTTGGGCACCTTGCCGCTTGCGTCCTCGATGAGCCTCTGGCACTGCTGGAGGGTCACGGGCTGGGTGGGCTCGGTCTGCGGGTGGTCGAAGCATGCTTCCATGTCAGACGCGGTGATGTTGTGCGCGATCTCGCCATCGCCGGGATTGCAGAAGCAGCCCGTGCGAACAGAGATGCCCTCCTCGCCGGCGCGCGCCTCGATGGCATCGACATCGTGGACATCACCTTCCGGGTCGAGCAGGTAGAACGCTATCGTGGAGCCGCGCGCATCTGTCGTCGACGGACCGAAGACACGCACCAACGGAGCGCCGTTCGCATGGGTGGTATCGCGCATCCACCGCAGCAGCCACGACGCGAGCGCCATCACGCGGTCTTGGATGGAGTCCATGCCGACCGCTGCGAGGTGCGCAAGTCCGAGTGTGACCGCGGGAAGCCCTAGGTAGTCGACCGTGCCGTCCTCGAACCCGGTGTGACCGGGGGCCAGCTGGTGCTGCCCGCTCTGCACGGAGGCCAGCGTGATGGTTCCTCCGGCGAACCACGGGCGACACAGCTTGGCAAGCGCTTCGTGTCGCGCGACCAGCGCCCCGACCCCGGTGGGATAGCCGAACATCTTGTAGAAGGACAGCGGCACGTAGTCAGGTTTCACCACTGAGAGGTCCAGCCGGTTCGTGGGCGCGAACGCGGCGCAGTCCAGCAGCACGTCCCACCCGCGCCGGCGGGCCAGATCGACCCAGTCGAGCGAGTGCTTGACACCGCTGAAGTTGGACTGGGCAGGATAGGCGAAGAGCCGATTCCCGCACGCCGGGCGCGTGATCTCGCGGGCGACCACCACGTCATCGAGTCGCAGCTCGGGCTTGTGCACCGAAAGATAGGAGACCATCGCGCCGGCCCGGTGAGCATACTCACGAATGCCGTTGACGGAGTTGTGGTTGTCGAAGCTGATCATGTAGCAGGAGTCATCTGAGAACGGATACGCTTCGCCGACCAGTTTGAGCGCGCCGCTCGCGTTCTGCGTGAACACCACGTCGTACTCGGCGGAATCGGCGTTGAGGTGGCGCAGAACCGCATCGCGAGCCGCTTCGACGAGCGCCGTGGACGCGAGCGAAGTGGGGTTATTGGAGTGCGGGTTTCCGAACACACCGTTGGCAAGGATGGCTGCGTGCTTCTCAACCTGTGATGCGGCGTAGAGCCCGCCGCCCGTGTAATCGAGGTAGGTCTGACCACGAGCGTCCAGCCGGGCGTACTCTCCGGCCCGCAGGAGCGCGACGGCTGCCGCATCGTAGGCAGGATGCGCGGACTCGAACGCAGCCCTCTCCTGTTCGAGGGACCCGATCATCTGCGCTCGGCGCCCAGCTCAGAGACGACCACGTCAACGATGCCGTCGACGACCTCGCGCGCGGCGGCTGCGTCCGCGGCCTCCGCCATCACGCGCACGACCGGTTCGGTACCCGAAGCGCGCACCAGCACCCGGCCTTCATCACCGAGTCTCAGCTCAGCCGCATGAACGGACTGCGAGATTGCCGCGCTCGTGGCCAGGCGAGACTTGTCCGCGACTCTCACGTTGACCAGAACCTGCGGGTAGCGCTTCATGACCTGTGCGAGCACTGACAGCGGGACGCCACTGTCACGCACCGCGGCAGCAAGCTGCAACGCGGTGACGAGGCCATCGCCGGTGGTGTTGTGCTCGAGGAAGATGATGTGCCCCGACTGCTCGCCGCCCAGAACCGCACCCATGGCCTGCATCTGCTCGAGCACGTAGCGATCGCCGACCTTGGTCTTGACCACCGCGATGCCGTGCTCACGCATGGCGACCTCGAATCCGAGGTTGCACATCACCGTCGAGATGACCGTGTCACCCACAAGCTCGCCGGCGTCGTGAAGCTTCACCGCTGTGACCGCCATGATCTGGTCGCCGTCGACCTCGGCCCCCAACTCATCAACGGCCAAGACGCGGTCCGCGTCCCCGTCGTGAGCGACGCCCAGATGGAAGTCGCCGCCCGAGACGAGCCGGGCCAGTTGTCCCAGGTGGGTCGACCCGCACCCGACGTTGATGTCGGTGCCGTCGAAATCCGCGTTGATCTCTGTCACGTGGGCCCCGAGGCGCTCGAAGGCCGCCCGTGATGCAACGGCGGCGGCCCCGTGACCACAATCGATAGCCACACGGATGCCATCCAAGTCGCCCTTCACCGTAGTGCAGGCATGCGCGACGTAGCGCTCGACGGCATCGGGGATGCGCTCGCAGCGACCGATGTCGGCGCCCGTCGGCCGCTCCCAGTCGCGCTCCGACAGACAGAACGTCTCGATCTCATCCTCGAGCTCGTCGGGGAGCTTCAGGCCCTCCCGGCTGAATAGCTTGATGCCGTTGTACTCGGGAGCATTGTGGCTTGCCGAGATGACCACGCCCCCGTCGGCGGAGAGCTCGCGCACGAGCAGCGCCACCGCAGGAGTCGGGACGATCCCCGCAAGGAGCGCGTCGCCCCCGCCTGCGGTGATCCCCGCGACCAGTGCGGCCTCGAGCATCTCGCCGCTGCGGCGCGTGTCGCGCCCCACCACGATGCGCCCGGCGCCGTGATCACCGAGGAAGTGACCCGCGGCCTCGCCCAACCGGAAAGTCAGTTCAGGCGTCAGCTCGGCGTTGGCCACGCCGCGCACACCGTCGGTGCCGAAGAGTCGCGTGCTCATGAGTGCTCCCCTCGTAACAAGGAACGAAGGCCCGCCGCATGTCGGCGAGCCTTCGTCTCGATTCCGTGTCTGCGGCCGCGTACTAGCGCTTGGAGAACTGCGGACGCTTGCGAGCCTTCTTGAGGCCGTACTTCTTGCGCTCGACCATACGCGGGTCGCGGCGCAGCAGGCCGGCCTTCTTGAGCTCGGCGCGATACTCGTCGCCCGCCTCAAGTAGCGCGCGAGCGATTCCGTGGCGAAGGGCCCCGGCCTGGCCGGAAACACCGCCGCCGTGCAGGGTGGCGATCACGTCGAAGCGATCGACGGTCTCGGTCACGCGGAACGGCGTCGACGCGAAGGCGACAAGCGCCTCGCGGCCGAAGTACTCCGACGCCGGCTTCTTGTTGCAGGTGATGACGCCGGTACCCGGCATCAAGCGCACTCGGGCGACCGCGTTCTTGCGACGACCGGTACCGAGATAGACGGCCTTGTTCTCAGCCATGCGCTATGCCTCCAGCGTGATCTGACGCGGCTTCTGAGCCTCGTGGGGGTGCTCGGTTCCCGCGTACACCTTGAGCTTCTTGCCCATGGTGCGACCGAGCGAGTTCTTCGGGAGCATGCCCCGAACGGCCTTCTCGATGATGCGCTCGGGGTGCTTCGCCAGCATGCGCTGGAACGAAACCTCCTTGAGGCCACCGGGGTAGCCCGAGTGCGAGTAGTAGTTCTTGGTGTTCGCCTTGTTGCCGGTCAAACGGATCTTCTCGGCATTGATGACGACGACGAAGTCACCAGTGTCGACGTGGGGTGTGTAGACCGGCTTGCGCTTACCCTTGAGAATCTGGGCAATCTCGCTTGCGAGCCGGCCGAGCACCATGTCCGTAGCGTCGACGAGCAACCACTCGCGCTCGACTTCGCCGGGCTTGGCATGGTAGGTCTTCAACGGGTCCTCCAACTGTGCGTGGATAGCATTTGTTCGCGTCACGGGGCTGGCGGAAACGAACCCTGCCATTCTATCCGCGCCAGCTGAGGGCGTCAAACAATACACGCGCCCGGGCGTATCCACCCTCCGGTTCTGCCCCGTCGCTGCCCTCTGTCACCTGCGCGTGCGCCTTCACAGCCAGACGGAGTCGGGGTAGCTGACCGCGTGAAGCACGAGTCCGAACGCCGGCGCCGTGGGTCCGGCAGCCGAACGCTCCCGGGCCGCCAGCGCCGCCTCGAGCCACTCCGGGTCCCGTCGACCGACCCCTATCTCGACGAGCGATCCGACGATCACCCGAACCATCGAATGGAGGAACGCGTTGCCCACCACGCGGATCATCAGGCACTCCTCGCCGAGCTGCGTCTCGCGCGTCAGCTGGAGAGCCTCGATGCGACGCATCGTCGTCTTCCCCTCGACCGAGTCGGAAACGGTGAAGGAGCGAAAGTCATGCTCGCCGATCAAGATCGCCGCCGATGCGGCCATGGCCTCCACATCGAGCGTCGACGGGACGTGCCAAGCGAAGCGGTCGAGGAAGAGCGGCTCGACCGGCCCGGAGACGATGCGGTACCGGTACTCGCGAGCGAGCGCGTCGAAGCGCGCCGAGAATCCGGGTCGAGCCGCACGCACACCACGTATCGCGATGCCTTCGCCCGACAGCGCCTCAAGCGAGCGTCGCATACTGGTCATGTTCGGCTCGTCGCCCCGCGCATCGAAACTGACTACCTGCCCGAGTGCGTGCACCCCGGCATCGGTCCTGCCGGCACCGGTCGTGACAACTTCCCGGCGAAGGATCGTCGCGAGCGCCGACTCGAGGCGTCCCTGCACCGTATCGAGCCCCGGCTGCCGCGCGAAGCCGCTGAACGGCGCGCCGTCGTAGGCGACCTCGACCGCGATGGCAAGCAGTGAGTCTGTCCTCGATTCGCTCATCTGTCTCGCCTTCTCACAGATACACCGCCGCACCAATCGCGAGAATGATGCTGACAACCAGCACTGTCCAGTCGGTCAACCGGATCCGCGACTCCCTGAGCCTCGTGCGTCCCACGCCCGTGTAGCAGCGTGACTCCATCGCGATGGCCAGATCATCCGCCCGGCGAAACAGCCGGACAAACAGGGGGACGAGGACCGGGACCCAGGCTCGCGCCCTCGTGATCGGCCCTCCCTTGTCGAAACTGGCTCCACGAGCGGTCTGCGCGATGATGATGCGCTCACCCTCCTCCGCGGTCGTGGGGATGAAGCGCAGGGCGAGCGAAAGCATCATCGCGGCATCGTCGGCGGGAAACCGCACCACCCGCAGGGGTCGCATGAGCCGCGCGAGCGCGTCCGTGAGGTCGACCGGCGAGGTGGTCAGGGTCACAAGCGACGTGCCCGCGACCAGCACGAGGATCCGCCCGGCGAAGAAGAGACCGCGCAGCAACCCCTCCAGCTCGATGCTCAACGGCCCCAGCGTCACCAGCGCGCCCTCGGCCTCGAGCACCACGGCGTTGGCCACGACCGTGAACACCAGCAGCCATGCGACCGGGACGAGGCCGCGCACCACGAGGCGTGGCGCAACACCCGACAGCGCCACAGCCCCGACGACGACGAGCGTGGCAGCCAAGAGCCCCGCCCAGGTGTCGAAGGCGAACAGAGCGACGGTGAACGCCGCCGTCACGCCGATCTTCACGCGCGGCTCGAGGCGGTGGACCGGCGAGTCACCGCCGACGTACTGCCCGAAAGGGACCGGGGCACTCACGGACACCGCCTCCGCCCGGAAGCGAGCGAACGGGCCGCCGCCACCGGGTCGAGGGTGAACGCATCCCGACCGCCGGTGATCTCTCGCATTCTCGCCTGGATGTCGAGAATCGGAGGCGGCTTGAGGCCGGCATGTGTCAAGGGCGTCGGATCATCGATGAGTTCAGTCGCCCGACCCCACCACTCCACACCTCCGTCGCGCAGGATGAGCACCCTATCGGCATCGGCCAGAAACTCGTCGGCGGAGTGGCTCACGACCATCACGCCACCTCGCGAACGGGAATCGAGCAAGAGCGAACGTATGCTGCTGCGACCCCCTGCATCGAGCCCGGCCGTAGGCTCATCAGCAAGCAGGTAGCGCGGCCGCATGGCGATCACCCCGGCGATGGCGGCGCGGCGCGCCTCCCCGCCCGATAGCGAGAACGGCGACCGTCCGCCGAACTCATCCGGTTCCAGGCCGACTGAGCGAAGCGCCTCGCGTGCGCGGTCGTGAGCAGCGCTCTTCGACAGGCCCTTGTTCGATGGCCCGAACGCGACGTCTTCGAGGATGGTGTCCGCGAAGAGCTGTGCCTCCGCGTCTTGGAAGACAAGGCCTACCTCGCCTCCCACGTCGGTGCGGTCCAGGGGCCTCTCATCGATGAGCACCGTACCTGCGGTAGGGCTCAGAAGCCCACCTGCGACGCGCAGCAGGGTGGACTTGCCCGAGCCGGTGGTTCCCAACACGAGCACCAGCTCACCGGAGCCGACTTCGACATCCGCACAGGAAAGCGCCGCGACCGCCGGCTGCACGCGGTCGTACGTGTATGACACGCCGGTCAGGTTCAGCGGCATAGCGCCTCGATCACGCCCGGGACGGTCGTCTGACCCTCTCCGACGGGCACGCCGGCATCTCTGAGCTCATTGACGAGGCGAATCAGTGATGGTACCTCGATGCCGACAGCATCCGCATCGATGCTCTCGTAGAGCTCGCTCGGGGCCCCCGAGAAGGCAACGGCCCCACGCGCCATGACGACGACGCGGTCCGCACGATACGCCTCAGCCAGGTCATGGGTGACAAGGAGAATGCCATGCCCCGACTCTCTGAGGTCGTCCACGATGCTCAGTACGTCATCGCGACCCTGCGGGTCGATCATCGAGGTCGGCTCATCGAGGATGAGGTAGCGTGGACCGAGGGCCAGTGCCCCCGCCAGTGCCAGACGCTGCTTCTGGCCGCCGGACAAGAGGTGCGGCTCACGCTGCTCAAGCCCTGTCAGGCCAACAGTCGCCAACGCCTGATCGACGCGAGCACGGATCTCCTCTCGCGGCAGACAAAGGTTCTCCGGACCGAACGCCACGTCGTCCTCAACAGAGGTCGACACGATCTGGTCGTCCGGACTCTGGAAGACGATCCCGACCCTTGTGTGGAGCTCGCGCGCCCGACTTCGCTCGCGCGTGTCGATGCCATCGACCTTCACCGATCCCTCGGTGGGAAGAAGGATGCCGTTCCCCAGCCGGGCGAGCGTCGACTTGCCTGAGCCATTGGCCCCGACCAACGCGACCAGCTCGCCCTCGTCCACCGTGAGCGAGACGTCGTCGACCGCACGGCGATCCACCGACCCCTGAGCATACGTGTAGCTAACGCCGTCGAACCGGATCACGCCACTCCCCTGACCATCAAAGGACACGACAACGCAGTGAGGGCCTCCGCGAAAGAGGCCCTCACATGGTACCGCTCGTTACGCGAACCGCGACGCTTCTAGTCGACAAGCTCCATGATGACCATGGGAGCGGCGTCGCCCTTGCGCGGGCCGAGCTTCAGAATGCGGGTGTAGCCGCCTTCGCGACCTTCGAACCGATCCTTCTCGGCGAAGATCTTGGTGACGACCTCTTTGTTGCTGAGCGCCGCCATGGCGAGGCGACGCGAGTGCACGTCACCCTTCTTCGCCCAGGTGATCGTCTTCTCGACGAGAGGACGAACCTCCTTGGCGCGGGTCTCAGTCGTCTTGATACGGTCATTGGCGAGCACCGCGATCGCTAGGCTCTTGAGCATCGCCTTGGTGTGCGACGCGTCGGTGCCGAGCTTGCGGCCCTTCTTGAGGTGTCTCATCTGGCGCTTCTCCTACGGCTTCAAGCCCAGGCCCATGCCCTGGAGCTTGTCCTTGACTTCTTCGATGGACTTGGCGCCGAAGTTTCGAATGTTGAGCAGATCCTGCTCGGAACACTCCGTCAACTGGCCGATCGTGTTGACACCCTGGCGCTTCAAGCAGTTGTACGAGCGGACGGAAAGGTCCAGCTCTTCGATCGGCGTGTCGAGCATGCCTTCGTCGTTGTCGTCGGGCGCGAGGAAGATGCCCTCTTCGGGCATGACGCCCGATGCCTGGTCGACGAACAACATCATGTGCTCATCGATGATGTGCCCGGCGCGAGCTACGGCTTCGCCGGGGTCGATGGCTCCGTTCGTCTCAACCTCGAGGGTCAGACGATCGTAGTCGGTGCGCTGACCGACTCGGGTGTTCTCCACAACGTAGGTGCAGCGGTTGACCGGCGAGAACAACGAGTCGATGTTGATGACCCCGATCGGGTCTTCAGCACGCTTGTTGCGATCAGCCGACACGTAGCCGCGTCCAACACCGATGCGGATGCTCATCTCGAGCTTGCCCTTGTCGTTCAGGTTCGCGATCACGTGCTCCGGGTTCACCAGTTCGAACTCGGTGGGAACCTTCAGGTCGGCACCGGTGATCGTTGCCGGACCCGCGACATTGAGCGTGGCGACCGCGTCGCCGGCACCTACGCCGGAGTCACGGAAGACAAGGCCCTTCACATTGAGCACGACGTCGGTGACGTCCTCGCGGACGCCCTCGATCGACGCGAACTCGTGCTGTATTCCCTCGACCCGGATTGAGGTCGCGGCCGCACCCTGCAGAGACGACAGCAGAACGCGTCGCATGCAGTTGCCCAGCGTGTAGCCAAAGCCACGCTCCAGCGGCTCCACGATGTAGCGAGCAACCCGGTCATCGACCTGGTCGACCGTGACCTGGGGCCTCATGAACTCTGTCATCAAGCAGCCTCCCTGGCTAACAGTACGGTCACTACTTCGAGTAAAGCTCGACGATAAGCTGCTCGCGAACCGGTGCGTCGATCATCTCGCGCGTCGGCAGCGACAGTATCTTGCCCTGCAGCTTCTCGATATCAACCTCGAGCCAACCCGGAACCGAGATCTTCTCGGACACGATGAGTGCCGTCTTGATCACGAGCATGTCCCTGGCCTTCGGCCCCACGGCGATGATCTCGCCCGGACGAACGCGGTACGACGGGATATCCACCCGGCGACCGTTCACGGTGATGTGACCGTGACGCACGACCTGACGCGCCTCATCACGCGACTTGGCGAAGCCAAGACGGTAGACGACGTTGTCCAGACGGCTCTCAAGCAGGCGAAGAAGGTTCTCGCCCGTGATGCCGGACTGGCGGCTCGCGGTCTCATAGTACGAACGGAACTGCTTCTCGAGCAGGCCGTAGATGCGCTTGGTGCGCTGCTTCTCGCGCAACTGAACGCGGTACTCACTGTCGCGCGGCCGCTTCTTCCCCGCCATACCCGGCGGATAGGGGCGACGCTCGATGGCGCACTTATCGCCATAGCAGCGGTCACCCTTGAGGAAGAGCTTGATACCTTCGCGGCGGCACAGACGACAGTCTGCCCCGGTATAACGTGCCATCTTCTTCGGATCCCTTCAGGTATCGGCTAGACGCGACGGCGCTTGCGCGGCCGGCAGCCGTTGTGCGGAACAGGGGTGCAGTCCTGGATGCTCGCGATCTCGAGCCCAGCGGCCTGCAGTGAGCGAATCGCGGTCTCGCGGCCCGAACCCGGACCCTTGACGAAGACCGTGACCTTCTTGAGACCGTGCTCCTGGGCCATCTTTGCGCAGGCTTCGGCGGCAAGCTGGGCGGCGAACGGGGTCGACTTACGCGAACCCTTGAAGCCCACAGTACCGGCCGACTGCCACGCGATGACGTTGCCCGAGGGGTCGGTGATGCTCACGATGGTGTTGTTGAACGTGCTCTTGATGTGCGCCTGGCCCACAGCGATATTCTTGCGCTCGCTGCGCTTGAGACGAGTGCGCACATTCTTCTTCTTGGCGGCCATGCGGTTACTTGCCCTTCTTCTTGGCGCCGATCTGGCGTCGCGGACCCTTGCGGGTGCGAGCGTTCGTATGGGTCCGCTGTCCGCGAACGGGCAGGCCCTTACGGTGGCGCAGGCCGCGGTAGCAGCCGATCTCCATGAGGCGCTTGATGTTCTGCGCCGTCTCGCGACGGAGGTCACCCTCGATCTTGAGATTCTTGTCGATGAACTCACGGAGGCGGACGACTTCCTCCTCAGTGAGGTCGCGGACGCGCGTGTCCGGGTTGACCCCGGTCTCACGCACGATGAGCTGGCTGGTCGTAAGACCGATGCCGAATATGTAGGTCAGGCCGATCTCAACGCGCTTCTCGCGCGGAAGGTCGACACCTGCGATACGGGCCACGCGTGCTCCCTCCTAGCCCTGGCGCTGCTTGTGGCGCGGGTTCTCGCAGATCACGAGGACCCGACCATGGCGCCGGATGACCTTGCACTTGTCACACATCTTCTTGACTGAAGGACGTACCTTCATGGTTCTCGGTCCTTTCGGTGATGCCGATCTATCTGCACGCCCAGCCGCAGGCGAAATGTTGTCATCGAGCGGTCTTCACACGCTTCCGGGAGTATCCATTACCCTCGGTCACTTGTACCGGTACGTGATGCGCCCTCGGGACAAGTCGTACGGGGAGAGCTCCACGACGACCTTGTCTCCGGGCAGGATACGGATGTAGTGCATTCGCATCTTTCCGGAGATATGAGCGAGGACTTTGTGGCCGTTCTCGAGCTCTACACGAAACATCGCGTTGGGCAGCGGCTCAACCACCGTGCCCTCAAGCTCTATGGCATCGTCCTTCTTTACCACTAAGCGGCAGCTCCTCGTCGTGGGTCATCAATCCGCAAGTGAACATGGTAACTCAGCAGTACCCCACAGTCCACAACTATTAATCGGGGCCCTTCACTCGAGCGTAAGAACCATCGGTCCGTCGTCGGTTATCGCCACGGTATGCTCGAAGTGGGCCGACAACGAGCCGTCCCGTGTCACGACCGTCCAGCCATCAGAGAGCGCGTCCACGGGGAATCCGCCAGCGTTGATCATCGGCTCGATGGCGAACACCATACCCGAACGCAGAACCGTTCCCGTGCCGGCCACCCCGTAGTTCGGGACGTTGGGATCTTCGTGCATCGCACTTCCGATTCCGTGCCCGACGTACTCACGCACGACGCCGAATCCAGCGGCTTCTGCGACCCCTTGCACCGCCGCTCCAATGTCGTACAGGTGGCCGCCGACGACGCAGGCGGCGATTCCGGCGTAAAGCGAGCGCTCGGTCGTCTCCAGCAGCCGCGTCGCCTCATCCGAGATGCGACCTACCGCAAACGTGGCTGCGTTGTCGCCGTAGTAGCCATCGAAGATGGCCCCGACGTCGACCGACACGATATCGCCCTCAGTCAATCTGCACGTCTTCGACGGAATCCCGTGGACGACCTGGTTGTTGAGCGACGTGCACAACGTCGCGGGGAACCCATGGTAGCCCTTGAAGGCTGGGGTCGCGCCCGCGTCAACGATGGCCGCCTCCGCGATCTCGTCGAGCTCACGCGTGGTGACACCCGGACGAACGCCCTCTCCTACAAGACGAAGAGCCCGGGCGCTGATGCGCCCGGCCTCTCGCATGATCTCTATCTCAGAAGCCGACTTGCGGACGATCACGTGAGGTCCTACGCCTCCAGCGCCGCACGAACGTCAGCCCACACGACATCTACGGGACGATCGCCGTCGATCTCGCTCAGCACGCCGCGCGAACGGTAGTAGTCGATCAGAGGTGCTGTCGACTTCTCGTAGACGGCGAGCCGATTGCGTACCGTCGCCTCGTTGTCGTCGTCACGCTGGTAGAGTTCGCCGGCGCAGGTGGCGCAGGTGTCGCCCTCAGAGGCGCTCGTGATCCGCCCACACGCACGACACGTGCGCCGAGACGTCAGGCGACCGACGATGACCTCAGGGTCGACGGTGATCGCGATCGCTGCACCAATCTGCTTGTCGAGCGTGTCGAGCTCAACGTCAAGGGCCTCGGCCTGAGCCGTGGTCCGAGGAAAGCCGTCCAAGATGAACCCTGGCTCGGTGTCAGGCTCCTGCAACCGAGTCTTCACGAGCCCGATCACCACGGAGTCGGGAACGAGCTCCCCGGCATCCATGAACCGCTTGGCCTCCAGACCGAGCGGCGTGCCCGCCGCAACGGATGCGCGCAGAATGTCACCGGTCGAGATGTGCGGCACACCGTAAGCCTCGATGATGCTCGCGGCCTGCGTGCCCTTTCCTGCGCCCGGTGCACCGAGCAAGACGATGTTCATCGCTGGCAACCTCCCCTTGTTCCTACTTGAAGAAGCCCTCGTAGTGGCGCATCTTGAGCTGGCTCTCCACCTGCGTCATGGTCTCGAGCGCGACACCCACCATGATGAGGATGGACGTGCCACCGAACTGCTGCACCAGCTGGTTCTGTGTGACGCTGAAGACCATCGACGGGATGACCGCGATCGCTCCCAGGAAGAATGCGCCGGGCAACGTGATGCGGTTCAGGACGTTCTCGATGTAGCGCACCGTCGTCGCGCCAGGACGCACCCCGGGGATGAACCCACCGCTCTTGCGCAGGTTGTCCGAAAGGTCGATGGGGTTGAAGACGAGTGCGGTGTAGAAGTAGGTGAAGAACACGATGAGGACAAACATCGTGATCCAGTTGACCGGCCCGTTCGCGAGTGCATTGGCGCTGGACTGGAGCCACTGCTGATTCGGGAAGAAGTAGACCAGCTGGCTGGGGAAGAACAGCAGCGCCGAGGCGAAGATGATCGGGACCACGTTCGCGCCGTTGATCTTGAGCGGGATATAGGTACCCGATCCGCCGTAGACCTTGCGACCCACGACGCGCTTGGCGTACTGGACCGGGATACGGCGCTGTCCCCGCTCGATCGTGACGATGGCCGCGATCACGAACAGGATGATCACCACCATCGCGACAGTGAACAGACCGCTGCCGAACTGGATCGACTGCACGATCGCGATCGGGAACTGCGCCACGATGCTCGTGAAGATGATCAGCGACATGCCGTTTCCGATGCCCCGCTGAGTGATCAGCTCGCCAAACCACATGATGAGCGCTGTACCCGCGATGAGGGAGATCACGATGACGAGGTTCGTGAACCACAGCGGCACCGAGTTGGCGCCGGAGGCCACGGCGAGAGCAGGGCGGAACACCGTCAGCAGACCGAACGACTGCAGCAAGGCGATACCCAGAGTCAGGTAGCGCGTGATCTGGGTGATCCTGCGCTGACCGGACTCGCCTTCCTTCTGCCACCGCTCAAGCTGCGGGATGACGCCCTGCAGCAGCTGCATGATGATCGACGATGTGATGTAGGGCATGATTCCGAGCGAGAACACCGCGAACTGCTCGAGCGCACCGCCGGAGAAGAGGTTCAGAAGACCGAGAGTCGCTGCGTTCTCAACCTGGCTCTTGATGACGTCGATGTTCACGCCCGGCACCGGGATGAACGAGCCAACCCGGTACAGACCGATGATGGCCAGGGTGAACAGTATCTTACGGCGGAGCTCCGGGACGCGAAATGCATTCGCGATTGCGGTTAGCACAGCGTCTCGACCGTCCCTCCTGCTGCCTCGATCTTGGTCTTCGCCGGGCCGGACACCTTGTCGACCTTGACCGTGAGCTTCTTCGAGAGCTCACCGTCACCGAGCACCTTCACGGGCTCGGAGGCGGACTTGATGACGCCCTTTTGCATGAGCGACTCGCCCGTGACCTCGTCGCCCTCCGCGAACAGGGCGTCGAGCCTCGAAACGTTTACCACGGCATACTCGACGCGGTTGCGGTTCTTGAATCCGGGGAGCTTGGGAAGGCGCATGTGCATCGGGTTCTGGCCACCCTCGAAGCCCGGACCCTTGCCTCCGCCTGCGCGGGAGTTCTGGCCCTTGTCGCCGCGACCGGCCGTACTGCCGTGACCGCTGCCGTTACCGCGGCCGACGCGCTTGCGCGGCTTGCGCGATCCCGGAGCCGGGAAGAGATCGTGAATCTGCATGGTTCTGATCGTCCCTTTCTTGTTCGCTTCACGGCGGATTCCCCGCCGCTGCCGGCCGCTCGCCGCCGGCTGACTTCGATACTCGCCGCCCTGATCGGACGCCGAAGGCCCGGCGCAGATGCCCCGGGCCGACCAGCTGATCTAGTCGATCTCCTCGACATTCACCAGATGCTTCACCTTGAAGATCATCCCGCGAATGGTCGGGTTATCCGCGTGCTCGACCGAGTGGCGGATGCGCTTGAGCCCCAGAGCCTTGATGGTGGCCTTCTGGTCCGCGGGGCAGCTGATGCCGCTCCTGACCTGGGTCACCTTGAGCTTCTTGACCGGGGCGGCCTTTTTCGCCGGCATTAAACCTTCTCCTCCCAGCCGTAGATCTCGGCAACCGTCTTGCCTCGACGGCGGGCAATCTCATCGGCGCTGCTGAGCGACTTGAGGCCCTCCGCTGCCGCCTTGACGATGTTGAGGGCGTTGTCCGTTCCGAGCGACTTGCTCAGCACGTCGGTGATTCCCACCAGCTCGAGCAGTGCGCGAACCGGGCCACCGGCGATGATACCGGTACCGGGAGCGGCCGGCTTGAGCATGACGCGACCGGCGCCGAAGACGCCGTACACCTCGTGCGGGATCGTCCCGTGGACAACCGGAACCTTGAACATGTTCTTCTTCGCGTCCTCGATGCCCTTTTTGATGGCGATGGGCACTTCCTGGGACTTGCCCATGCCCACACCGACATTGCCGGCACCGTCACCGACGACGACAAGCGCGGTCAGCGCGAAGCGCCGTCCACCCTTGACGACCTTCGAGACGCGATTGATGTAAACAACCTTCTCCTGGAGCTCCGAAACCGGGGCTTCTCTGCGCGCCATTCCTCGTCCTCTCTTAGAACTTCAGGCCGGCGCTGCGGGCACCGTCCGCCAGAGCCTTGACCCGACCGTGATAGAGGCGACCGCCGCGGTCGAAGACCACCTCGGTCACGCCCGCCTCGACCGCACGCCGTCCGACAGCCTCGCCGACGGTCTTCGCGGCGTCGCTGTTGGAACCAGACTTCATCGAGCCCTTCAATTCGGCATCGACGCTCGAGGCAGCGGCGATGGTCCGACCGCTTGCATCGTCGATGATCTGCGCGTAGATGTGCGCATTGCTGCGGTTAACACACAGCCGCGGGCGCTCGGCGGTCCCGCTGACCTTACCGCGAACCCGGCGGTGGCGGCGGGCTAGCGCTGCCTGCTTCGCCTTGAGCTTGTCCATGACGTCGATCTCCTCGCTTCAAGCGGTCCGGGGGATTCCCGAACCGATGGTCTCTACGATTACTTCGCGGCCTTACCGAGCTTGCGGCGAACGTGCTCGCCTTCGTAACGGATTCCCTTGCCCTTGTAGGGCTCGGGCTTACGCCACTTGCGGATGTCGGCAGCAACCTGACCCACGCGCTGCTTGTCGATACCGCTTACGGTGATCTTGGTGGGCGCCGGCACCTCGAAGGAGATACCGGGCTCAGGAACCACGACCACCGGATGCGAGAATCCGAGCGCGAGCTCAAGGTCGCTGCCCTTGAGAACCGCACGGTAACCGACCCCGACGATCTCGAGGTTCTTCGAGTAGCCCTCGGACACCCCGACGATCATGTTCGACAGAAGGGTCCGAGACAGCCCGTGAAGCGAACGTGCTTCACGAGTCTCATCGGGCCTCTCGACATACAACACACCTTCATCAAGCTTGATCGACATGATGTCAGGGAACGTACGGGTCAGTTCGCCCTTGGGCCCCTTTACGACAACTGTCGAGCCGTCGATCTTCACATCTATCCCGGACGGTACCGGGATGGGCTGCTTGCCGATACGTGACACGGCTCTTCCGCTCCTTTCCTGGGTCCCGTCCGACTACCAGACGTACGCGACGACTTCGCCGCCGACGCCGGCCTTCTTGGCGTCGCGGTCGGTCATCACGCCGGCTGATGTCGAAATCACAGCGATACCGAGGCCGCCCAGCACACGCGGCAGCTCGTCCTTCTTTGCGTACACGCGCAGGCCGGGCTTGCTGATGCGGCGCAGGCCCGTGATCGTGCGCTCCTTGCGAGCTCCGTACTTAAGCGTGATCTCAAGGGTGTTCTGGGGCTCGCTCTCGACGACGTCGTAGCCAGCGATGTAGCCCTCTTCCTTGAGAACGCGCGCGATCTCAACGAGCTTGGTGCTCGAAGGCATCGTTGTAGCTGCCTTGTGCGCGGAGTTTGCGTTTCGCACACGAGTCAACATGTCTGCAATCGGATCGGTCATGCTCACGATTCATTCCTCCTATGGTCCGGGATGCTCCCATTCCGCGGTTCGCGACGACCCGTGGCCGTCACGCCTGTCCGGAAGGGCCTCTCCTAGCGTGGTTCCGGCTGGCTTACCAGCTAGCCTTACGCACGCCGGGGAGCTCGCCTCGGCTTGCCATCTCGCGCAGGCAGATGCGGCACAGGCCGAAATGGCGGTAGAACCCGCGGGGCCTGCCGCAGCGACTGCAGCGGTTGTGCTGGCGAACACTGAACTTCGGTGCCCGCTTCGCCTTGGCGATCATCGACTTCTTTGCCACGTTCCTTTTCCTCCGTTTCGCGGCGGAACAGCTGACTTCCGCCGAACGATCCTAATTGAGAGACGCGCTCTAATGCTTGAACGGGAAGCCGAAGCCGTCGAGCAGGGCTTTGGCCTCTTCGTCTGTTTTCGCAGTGGTGACGAACGTGATGTCCATGCCCCTGGTGCGATCTATCTTGTCGTAGTCGACCTCGGGGAAGATGAGCTGCTCTGTGACGCCCATGGAGTAGTTGCCACGGCCATCGAAGCTCTTGGCAGACAGGCCACGGAAGTCGCGGATGCGCGGGATAGCGGCCGCAACCAGGCGGTCGAAGAACTCCCACATCCGGTCGCCCCTCAGCGTCACCTTCGCGCCGATGGGCATACCCTGGCGAATCTTGAAGTTGGCGATCGACTTCTTCGCGCGGGTGATGGTGGGCTGCTGACCCGTCACCGTGCGCAGGTCCTCGACCGCGGCGTCGAGCTGCTTGATGTCGGCGACAGCAGCGCCGACGCCCATGTTGACGACGATCTTCTCAAGCCGCGGTACCTGGTTGACGTTGGCGTATCCCAGTTGATCGAGCAGCTGGGGGGCCACTTCCTTCAGGTACTTCTCTTTCAGTCTCGGTGCCATGTGCCTTACTTCCTCCATCTGGGGTTCTCAGTGCAAGATTCCTGACCCTGCACCTCCTCGCCATCGGTAGCGAGGAGCCATCTATGCGCATCGACTACTTGTCGATGTCGTTGCCGCACTTCTTGCACACGCGCACGCGCATGCCGCCCTCACGCTTGCGACCGATGCGCGTCGGCTGCGAACAGCTCGGGCATACCAGCATCAGGTTGCTCACGTGGATCGGCGCCTCGATCTCGAGGATGCCGCCTTTCGGGTTGCGCTTCGTCGGGCGAGCCGCCTTCTTGACCATGTTGATACGCTCGACGACCACGCGCTCCTTGTAAGGCACGGTCGCGAGGACCTTGGCCTCCTTGCCCTTGTCCTTGCCGGCGATGATCTTGACCTTGTCGCCGGTACGAATGCTCAGCTTTGCCATGTTCCCCATGCCTCCTTTCACAGAACCTCGGGCGCGAGCGAGACGATCTTCATGTAGCGGCGGTCGCGAAGTTCGCGAGCCACCGGACCGAAGATACGCGTGCCCCGCGGATTGCCCTGCAAGTCGATGATGACCGCCGCGTTGTCATCGAACCGGATGTAGCTTCCGTCCGGACGGCGGACTTCCTTCTTGGTACGGACGACGACCGCACGAACGACCTCGCCCTTCTTCACCGCGCCATTCGGCGTGGCCTCCTTGACGCTGCAGACGATGACGTCGCCCACGTACGCGTAGCGGCGCTTCGAGCCGCCGAGCACCTTGATGCACGCGACCTTGCGGGCGCCGGAGTTGTCGGCGACCTTGAGTCGAGTCTCTGCCTGGATCATCTCTTCGCTTTCCTTCGTCTCGTCCGATTCGCGAGAGGTGCGTCCCTGCCGGATGCAGACGCACGTGCGCGGTCGGCGTGGTTACTTGGCCCGCTCGACCACTTCGACGAGGCGCCACCGCTTCATCTTGGAGAGCGGACGCGTCTCCATGATGACGACGGTGTCACCGACGCCGCACGTGTTCTCTTCGTCGTGGGCATGAAGCTTGGTGGTCTGGGTGATCATCTTGCCGTACATCGGGTGCTTCTTGCGTTCTTGGATCTGGACCACACAGGTCTTCTCGGCGGCCGTCGATACGACGACACCCTGGCGGACCTTGCGGCGGTTGCGCTCGGTAGTCATTCCGTCTCCTCCACTCACCTACGACACGGCCGCGTCGCGTTGCGCCGCGATCTCGCGGGCACGCATCTCGGTGTGCAGGCGTGCGATATCCTTCTTGACCGCAGGGATGCGGCCCGTATTGTCGAGCTGGCCGGTGGCGAGCTGGAACCGCAGGTTGAACAGTTCCGCACGCGTGGCCTTCAGCTTGTCTGCGAGCTCGGTATCGTTGAGCTGGCTGATCTCAGTCGTATTCACTTATGCCTCCCCGCCGCTGTCAGCACGGGATACGAACTTGCACCGGATCGGAAGCTTGTGTGCAGCGAGCCTCATCGCCTCCTTGGCGACCTCCTCGGACACACCAGCGACCTCGAACATGACTCTGCCAGGCTTGACCACGGCGACCCACTTCTCGGGGTTACCCTTACCGGAACCCATGCGGGTCTCGGCCGGCTTCTGCGTGATGGGCTTGTCCGGGAAGATGTTGATCCAGACCTTACCGCCACGCTTCATGTACCTGGTCATCGCAACACGCGCCGCCTCTATCTGGCGGTTGGTGATCCATGCGCCCTCGAGCGCCTTCAGCCCGTACTCGCCGAAATGGATCTGCGTGCCACCCTTCGCGGCCCCCTTCATGGAGCCGCGCTGCACCTTGCGGTGCTTTACGCGCTTCGGAAGCAGCATCTAACGCCTCCCTGTGCGGTCGCGGTTGTCACGGCCACCCTCGCGGCGCTGGCGCGGGGGACGGCTCGGACCCTCGATGGCCGGGCGCGGAGGCTCCTGGCCGGGAAGGACCTCGCCATGGAAGATCCAGACCTTGACGCCGATGGCGCCCATGGTCGTACGGGCGTCTGCGGTGCCGTAGTCGATCTTGGCGCGCAGGGTGTGCAGAGGCACGCGGCCCTCGCGGTACCACTCACGTCGGCCCATCTCGGCGCCGCCGAGACGACCCGAACACTGGATCCTGATGCCAAGCGCGCCGCTCTTCATTGCCGACGCGACGGCCTTACGCATCGCGCGGCGGAACGCCACGCGACCCTCAAGCTGCTCCGCCACGGACTGGGCGACCAGTACCGCATCGATCTCGGGGCGCTTGATCTCGACGATGTCGACCTGCACGGGGCCGCCGGTGACACGCTCGAGCTCCTTGCGGAGCACGTCGACCTCGGAGCCCTTCTTGCCGATGACGATGCCCGGACGCGCCGTCCACAGCTCCACCTTGGTGCGATCACCCTTGCGCTCGATCTCGATGCGCGACAGGGCCGCACGCTTGAGCTTGGCCTGCAAGTACCGGCGAATCTCGATGTCATTGGCGAGCGTCTTGGCGTAGTCCTTGTCGGCGTACCAGCGGCTACGCCAGTTCTCGACGATGCCGAGCCGGAAACCGATCGGCTGTACCTTCTGTCCCATGTGCGCCTACGCCCCCTCTCGCTGCTTGACGATGACCGTGATATGACTCGTGCGCTTGTTGATGCGAAACGCCCTGCCCATCGCGCGCGGCTGGATGCGCTTCATGGTCGGGCCCTCATCCACGAAGGTGGAGCCCACGAACAGATCCTCGGCCTTGATGTGGAGATTGCGCTCCGCATTGGCGACCGCGCTGTTGAGGGTCTTCTCCACGATCTCCGCGGCGGCGCGAGGCGAGAACTGCAGTATGGTCCGGGCCTCTCCCACGGACTTGCCGCGGATGAGGTCGACGACGAGACGAGCCTTGCGGGGGCTCACTCGCTGGAACCGTGCGATTGCCTTGGCTTCCATCGCTTACCTCTTGCCCTTCTTATCGGAGGCCTTGTGGCCACGGAAGGTCCGCGTCGGCGAGAACTCGCCGAGCTTGTGGCCGACCATCGACTCGGTGACGTAGACCGGAACGTGCTTGCGGCCGTCGTGCACCGCGATCGTGTGACCCACCATCTCCGGGAAGATAGTGGATGACCGCGACCAGGTCTTGATTACCTTCTTCTCGCCAACCTCGTTCATCGCGTGGATGCGCTCGAGGAGGCGAGGCTGAACGAACGGCCCTTTCTTGAGGCTGCGGCTCATGTGGCTTGACTCCTCTCGCTACTTCTTGCGCCGACGGATGATGAGACGGCTGGATGCCTTCTTCTTGCTACGCGTACGGTGACCCTTGGTGGGTACACCCCACGGGGTGACCGGGTGACGACCGGCGGACTTGTTCTTGCCCTCGCCGCCGCCGTGCGGGTGGTCGACCGGGTTCATCGCGGTACCACGCACCGTCGGGCGCTTGCCCAAGTGGCGGTTGCGACCGGCCTTACCGATGGAGAGGTTGCCGTGCTCGGAGTTGCCTACTTCGCCCACGGTTGCGCGGCAGGTGGCGAGCACCCGACGCATCTCGGAGCTCGGCATGCGCAAGATCGCGTAGCCGGCTTCCTTACCCATGAGCTGGATCGACGTGCCTGCCGAGCGCGCAAGCGCGGCACCCTTGCCGGGCTGCAGCTCGACCGCGTGCACGACGGTACCGACGGGGATGTCGGACAGCGGCAGCGAGTTGCCGGGCTTGATGTCAGAGCCCGGACCGCTCGAAATGGCGTCCCCGACCTTCAGCCCCTTCGGCGCGATGATGTAGCGCTTCTCGCCGTCGGCGTAGTGAAGCAAGGCGATGCGCGCAGACCGGTTCGGGTCGTACTCGATCGTCGCGACCTTGGCCGGCACGCCGTCCTTCTTGCGCTTGAAATCGATCACGCGGTACTGACGCTTGTGGCCTCCACCCTGGTGACGGGTGGTGATACGTCCGTTGTTGTTGCGTCCGCCCTTCTTCGGCAGCGGTTCGCACAACGACTTCTCGGGCGTGGTTCGCGTGATCTCGGCAAAGTCCGAGACCGACTGGAACCGGCGACCCGGCGACGTAGGCTTGTACTTCTTCAGTCCCATCCGTACTCCTTCCGTCCGATTGCCGGCCTGCGCGAGGGACGTACGCGCTCCGACTCCGGACTACCACGGTGCCGGGCGGCTCCATCTTGCGCCGCACTAAGCACCCTACCCGACAGGGCTCACACGCCCCGCCGGCTGACTACATACTCGGGAAGATATCTATCGTGTCACCGCTCTTGAGGGTGACAACGGCCTTCTTCCAATCGCGGGTCTTGCCTTTCGCAAGGCGAAGACGACGCGGCTTACCCGTGACATTCATGGTGTTCACGTTGGTGACAGTCACCTTGAAGACATCCGAGACCGCCTGAGCGATCTGGGTCTTGTTTGCCGACTTGGCCACTTCGAAAGTGTACCGATTCTGCTCGATCAGATCGTAGGACTTCTCCGAGATGATCGGGCGCAGGATGACATCGCGAGGATCATACATTAGGACAGCACCCCCTCGAGCCAGGTCAGGGCCGGCTGGGTAAAGAGCACCGCGGTGTTGTCGACGAGGTCGTAGGTGTTAGCCTCCGACGCCGTGAGCACACGGGCCTTGGGGATATTGCGGAACGACAGCAGCGCGTTGATGTCATCGTTGGCCACGATGACGGTGACGCGACCGGTGATACCCAGAGCGGCGAGCACCTGGACGGCACTCTTCGTTGAAGGGACCGCGAAGTCGAAACCGTCGACGACGTAGATGACCTCATCGGCCAGCTTGGCTGAGAGCGCCGAGCGCATCGCCAGCTTCACGACCTTGTTCGGAACCTTGAACGCGTAGCTGCGCGGATGCGGTCCGAAGACCACGCCGCCGCCTGCCCACTGGGGGGCCCGAATCGTACCCTGCCGAGCCCGACCGGTGCCTTTCTGCCGCCACGGCTTCCTGCCGCCGCCGCGAACCAGGCCGCGGGTCTTGGTGTCGTGCGTGCCGGACCTGCGCGCGGCCATCTGGCTGCGCACGACCTGGTGAACCACGAATGTGTTCGGCTCGATGCCGAAGACGCCGTCGGTTAGATCGGCGGTACCGACCTTGCCGCCCTTGGCGTCCTTGATCTCGATGCTAGCCATGTCTCTTTACTCTCCTCGTGTCTTACGGTAGGGCGCGCTTACGCCATACGGATGGTCAGCAGCGCACCCTTTGCGCCGGGGACGGCGCCCTTGACGAGAAGCAGGTTCTGCTCCGCGTCGATGCGCACGACGTCCAGATTGCGAACGGTCACGGTCTCCGAGCCCATGTGTCCCGGCATCTTCTTGCCTCGGAACACCCGAGACGGGGTAGCGCACTGGCCCACGGAGCCCGGGATACGGTGCGAGTGCGAACCGTGGCCACCAGGGCCGCCCTTGAAGTTGTGGCGCTTCATGACACCGGCGAAACCCTTGCCCTTGCTCACGCCGCTTACGTGCACGGACTTCGCATCGGCGAGGGACTCTACGGTGATGGCATCTCCGAGCTTGACCGACTCGGATCCATCGAGGCGAACCTCCATCAGGTGACGTTTCGCCTCAACGCCGGCCTTGCTGAAGTGACCGGCCATCGGCTTGTTCACCTTACGCTCGGCGATGTCGCCAAAGCCGATCTGGACCGCGTTGTAGCCGTCGGCCTTGTCGGTCTTGATCTGAGTGATCACGCAGGGACCTGCCTCGATGACGGTTACGGGCAGGAGCCTGTCATCCTCGCTCCATACCTGCGTCATCCCCAGCTTCCTGCCAAGGATCGTGGTGACCATACGTCCATCCTTACTTCCGTGCGGTCATGGGACTTATCGGTGCCCTCGTGACACCGTCCCCAGCGGACCGCGACTCCACACCGCTCCCTGCGCATGCACGAAGCGGCGATGATACCAGACTAGAGCTTGATCTCGATGTCGACGCCCGCCGGAAGATCGAGGCGCATCAGCGAGTCGACCACCTTCGGGTTCGGCTCGAGGATGTCGATAAGCCGCTTGTGGGTCTTCATCTCGAACTGCTCGCGGCTGTCCTTGTTCACGTGCGGCGAGCGGATCACACAGTACAGATTGCGCTCGGTAGGCAGCGGGATGGGACCCGACACCTTTGCGCCGTTCTTCTGGGCGGTCTCGACGATGAGCTTCGTCGACTGATCGACGATCTCATGGTCGTAGCCCTTGAGGCGGATCCTGATCTTCTGGTTCGCCAACTCTTTCACCCTCCGTCGATCCGGCGCCCGGTACTACCGAGCTCACAGGCCGGCTTGAATCTTCCTCGGTTAGGCGTTGCCGCCGACCTTGCTGACGATCTCTTCGGCCACGGACTTCGGAACCTGCTCGTAGGCCTTGAACTGCATCGTGTAAGCTGCGCGACCCTGGGTCTTGGACCGCAGGTCGGTCGCGTAGCCGAACATCTCGGACAGCGGCACCTTCGCGGTGACGACGTGCGCGTTGCCGCGCGGCTCCATCTTGTCGATGTGGCCGCGGCGACGGTTCAGGTCACCGATGACATCGCCCATGAAATCCTCGGGCGTATTGACCTCGACGGCCATCATCGGCTCGAGAAGGATGGGGCCGGCCTTGCGCAGGCCCTCCTTGATCGCCATAGAGCCCGCGATCTTGAATGCCATCTCCGAGGAGTCAACCTCGTGGTACGAGCCGTCGATAAGCTCTACCTTGACGTCGACGACCGGGAAGCCGGCCAGCACACCGGAGCCAAGCGCCTCCTGGATGCCCTTGTCGACCGACGGCACATACTCCTTGGGAATCGATCCACCGACGATCTTGGAGTCGAAGACGTAGCCCTCGCCCGGCTTCTGCGGCACAACGTTGATGACGACGTGCCCGTACTGGCCGCGGCCGCCGGTCTGGCGAGAGAACTTCATGTCGACACGATCAGCCCGCTTGCCCGCGGTCTCGCGGTAGGCGACCTGCGGCTTGCCGACGTTCGCCTCGACCTTGAACTCGCGAAGGAGGCGGTCGACGATCACTTCGAGGTGCAGCTCGCCCATACCGGCGATGATGGTCTGGCCGGTCTCTGAGTCCGTGCGGACACGGAACGTCGGATCCTCTTCGGCGAGCTTGGCAAGTCCCTGACCGAGCTTGTCCTGCTCAGCCTTGGTCTTGGGCTCGATGGCGATGTCGATGACCGGGTCCGGGAACACCATGGACTCGAGCAGCACGGGGGCATCCTCGGCACACAGCGTGTCACCGGTCGTGGTGTTCTTCAGGCCCACCGCAGCGACGATATCGCCAGCAGACGCGACGTCGATATCCTCGCGGTGATTGGCGTGCATCTGAAGCAGACGACCGATGCGCTCCTTGTTGCCCTTGGTGGAGTTCAAGACATAGGACCCGGAGCTGAGGCTGCCGGAGTACACACGGAAGTAGGTCAACTTGCCGACGAACGGATCGGTCATGACCTTGAAGGCGAGGGCCGCGAACGGGGCCTTGGCATCCGCCGGACGCTCGACCTCCTCATCGGTCTTCAAGTCGATGCCCTTGATCGCCGCGATATCGAGCGGCGAGGGCAGAAAGTCGATGACGGCGTCGAGGAGCGGCTGAACGCCCTTGTTCTTGAAGGAGGCGCCACACACCACGGGGGTGATCGCGTTGGCGATGCACGCCTTGCGCATGGCGGCCTTGATCTCGTCGACCGTGATGTCCTCATCCTCGAGGAACTTCATCATGAGGTCGTCGTCGTGCTCGGCCGCAGCCTCGATCATGTCATGGCGATACATCTCTGCATCGTCCTTGAGCTCGGCCGGAATCTCCCCGGTCGTGGGGTTGATGCCGTTGTCATCCTCGTTGAAGAAGACGGCGTTCATCTCCATGAGGTCGACAAGCCCGATGAACTCGGTCTCGGCCCCGATGGGAAGCTGGATCGGCACCGGACGCGCACCGAGTCGGTCGCGCATCATCTGGAGGACGTTGTAGAAGTCCGCGCCCGAGCGGTCCATCTTGTTGATGTAGGCCATGCGGGGAACACCGTACGTGTCCGCCTGGCGCCACACCGTCTCAGACTGTGGCTCGACGCCACCCACGGCACAGAACACCGCGCACGCGCCGTCGAGGACGCGGAGCGAACGCTCTACCTCGACCGTGAAGTCCACGTGCCCGGGCGTGTCGATAATCTGGATACGACAGTCCTTCCAGAACGACGTGGTCGCGGCGGACGTGATCGTGATGCCGCGCTCCTGCTCCTGGACCATCCAGTCCATGGTTGCAGCACCGTCGTGCACTTCACCGATCTTGTGTGTCTTACCTGTGTAGAACAGGATGCGCTCGGTCGTCGTCGTCTTACCGGCATCGATGTGAGCCATGATGCCGATATTGCGAGTCATCTCGAGCGAATACGTCTTCTGGGCCATGGAAGTGGTGACCTCTGTCGTCTCTCGTCAGCGGAGCGGCTCGACTACCAGCGGTAGTGCGAGAACGCGCGGTTCGATTCTGCCATCTTGTACAGGTCCTCGCGCTTCTTGACCGCGGAACCGGTTCCGTTTGCGGCATCCATGATCTCGCCGGCAAGGCGCTCGGTCATCGTCTTCTCGCGACGCTTGCGCGAGAACCCGACGATCCAGCGGATCGCAAGCGTAGTGGAGCGGCGGGCGTTGACCTCGACCGGTACCTGGTAGGTCGCGCCACCGACACGCTTCGGACGGACTTCGAGCGCAGGGCGCACGTTGTCCATCGCCTTCTTGAAGACCGACAGCGGATCGGTGCTTGTGCGCTGCTCGATCATGTCGAACGCGCCGTACACGATGCGCTCGGCGGTCGACTTCTTGCCGTCAAGCAGCACCTTGTTGATGAGCTGCGTGACGAGACGGTTGTTGTATACGGCGTCCGCCATGACTTCACGCCGGACTGCTGCTGCGCGCCTGGGCATTAGACCTCGTCCCTCCGAAACGGTCGACCCGCGACGTGTCGCGCGGGTCGGACTACTACGTCGCTGTTACTTGGGCTTCTTGGCGCCGTAGCGCGAGCGAGCCTGGTTACGGTTGTTCACTGCCGAGCAGTCGAGCGCCGCACGGATCACCTTGTAGCGGACACCCGGCAGGTCCTTCACACGACCGCCACGCACCAGCACGATCGAGTGCTCCTGCAGGTTGTGGCCGATGCCCGGAATGTAGGCGGTGACCTCCATCTGGTTCACCAAGCGAACACGGCACACCTTACGCAGCGCCGAGTTCGGCTTCTTCGGGGTGGTGGTGTACACACGCGTGCACACTCCCCGCTTCTGCGGATTGCCCTTGAGTGCCGGCGTCTTGCTCTTGTCGACGGACTGCTTGCGGCCCTTGCGGACCAGCTGGTTGATAGTAGGCAACGCACTCTCCTTCGGTTCGTTTCACTAACCTGCCCGGGTGCATGCTATTCGCACGGCCCCGAGCATGAAGTCGCAAAGAGGAACTCTAACAAGCGTTGAGGGCGGTGTCAAACGCCACGCACCCGGGCGTATCTACCCGGCCCTCTCCCTGTCACCCTCGCATGAAGCGGCGTCCGGACAAGAGAGCCCGGACGCCGCGTTCACACAGAGAGTCAAACGGGCTACGCCATCACGCTCAGGCCGTTCATCTCAAGGCCCGCACGAACCTCATCGACAGCCGTCTGTCCGATTCCGGGCAGCTCGAGCAGGTCCAGGTCCGTCTTGCCCTTGAGGTCCGCGACACAGGTGACGCCGGCCTCGGCGAACTTGTTCACCCAACGCGTCGCAACTCCGATGTCGCCGAGCGTGATCTCCTCGAACGAGCCGGCCAGAACACTCTCTGACCCCGCCGCCTCGATCTGCTCGATGATGATCTCATCTCCGGAGCCGCCTATCTCGGCGTTAGGGTCGAACGTCATGCCGGTGAACGCCGACACATCGATGTCCCCAGCGTCATCCAAGTCGAAGTCCCCGAACACGCCGTCGAGGTCGACGTCAGCGAGCGGGTTGGCCTCGGGCCGCACCGGGAGGAGCGCTTCGATCTCTTTGAGCTCCTCGGGCGCCCACTCGGGCAGGAGTCCTTCGACGGTGGACTCCGCCGAGATATTCTGGCCCTTGTAGGTGAGCTGGACCGAGCGGTACCGCTTCATGCCGGTAGCCGCCGGAATCAGCTTGCCGATGATGACGTTCTCCTTCAGGCCAAGCAGCTCGTCCTCTTTGCCGGCGATAGCCGCGTCGGTGAGGACTCGGGTGGTCTCCTGGAAGGAGGCCGCCGAGAGGAACGAGTCGGTTGCAAGCGAGGCCTTCGTGATTCCGAGCAACACCGGGTGTCCGTTGGCCGATTCGCCACCCAGGGCGATGGCTGCGTTGTTCGCGCTCGCGAACTCGAGTCGGTCCACGAACTGTCCCGGGAGGAAGACCGTGTCCCCGGGCTCGGTCACGCTGACCTTTCGCAGCATCTGGCGCGAGATGACCTCGATGTGCTTGTCGTTGATGTCTACACCCTGGCTGCGGTAGACCTCCTGCACCTGTGCCACCGTGTAGCGCAGCGTCTCGCTCGGGCCTTTCAGCGCCAGCAGGTCATGCGGGTTCACCGATCCCTCGGTGAGCTGCTGACCAAGCTCGACGGTGATGCCGTCCGCCACGCCCGGCCGCAGACGCGCTCGGCGAGACACCGTGTACTCGACGAATGCGAGCTCCTCGCCGGCGACCGGGGCCGTGTCTGCCGTGATGGTGAACTTGCGGCTCTTGTCGACGTCCTCAATCGTGAGAACTCCGGCAAGCTCGGCGATGACGGCCTGGCCCTTCGGCTTGCGGGCCTCGAAGAGCTCGGTGACACGCGGCAAACCGTGCGTGATGTCCTCGCCCGCGACTCCACCCGTGTGGAACGTTCGCATCGTGAGCTGCGTTCCGGGCTCACCGATCGACTGTGCGGCGATGATACCGACGGCAGTACCGATGTCGACGGGACGGCTGCTCGCCAGATCCCAGCCATAGCATGCCTGGCAGATACCATGCTTTGCGTGGCAGGTCATCACGGTCCGGGCGACCAAGCGGGTCACACCGTCCGCGGCAGCAGCTTCGAGATCCTCGTCGTTCTTGAAGTAGTACCCCGCCTCGCGGACGATCTCGCCCGTCTCGGCGTTCACCGCCGGATCGAGCAGGCAGCGTCCGACGAGGTTGTGGTCGACCCGACCATCCTCGCGCATCAGCGGGAATTCGACTGCCTCATCGGTGCCACAGTCACTCTCGCGCACGATGACGTCCTGAGCGACGTCGACCAGACGACGGGTCAGATAACCCGAGTCGGCCGTACGAAGCGCGGTGTCGGCTAGACCCTTGCGGGCTCCGTGCGTTGAGATGAAGTACTCGAGAACCGTCAGACCCTCACGGAAGTTCGCCTTGATCGGGCGGTCGATGATGTCACCCTTCGGGTTCGCCATCAGGCCTCGCATGCCGGCCAGCTGACGAATCTGCTTGATGTTACCTCGTGCTCCCGAGGAGGCCATCATGTAGATCGGGTTGAACTTGTCGAACGCCTCAGCCATCGCATCACCCACGTCGTCGGTGGCGCGAGTCCATACCTCGACGATCTGACGATGGCGCTCGTCGCGCGTGATGAGACCACGGTCCCACTGCGCCTCGATCCTGGCGACCTCACCGTCGGCCGCTTCCAGAATCACGCCCTTGTTCGTCGGAATCATGGCGTCGAATACCGAGACGGTCAGTCCGGCGCGCGTCGCATAGTGGAAGCCCAGGCGCTTGACCTCGTCAAGAATCTGGCCCATCTGGGTGGTCGAGTACGCGACGGTGCACTCCTCGACGATGCGGCCGATGCCCTTCTTGTCCAGCGTGTGATTGATGAACGCGTGACCGTCGGGCAGCGAGCGGTTGAACACGATGCGACCGACGGTCGTCTCGATGCGGTCGCCTGCCTGCTTCTCCACGATCTCGCCGGGCTTGGTCTGGACCCGCGTATCTTCAGAGATCCGAACGGATATTCGAGCCTGCAGATCGAGGTCGGCGCGATTGTCGTAGGCCAACACGGCCTCGCTCGCACTCATGAACGCACGGCCCTCGCCCGGCATACCGTCGCGATCGGCCGTCAGGTAGTACAGACCGATGACCATGTCCTGCGTCGGCGTGGTGAGCGGACGACCATGCGCCGGGCTCTTGATGTTGTTCGTCGACAGCATGAGGATGCGCGCTTCGGCCTGCGCCTCGGCTGACAGGGGAAGGTGCACCGCCATCTGGTCACCGTCGAAGTCCGCGTTGAATGCGGTGCAGACGAGCGGGTGGATGCGGATGGCCTTACCCTCGACGAGGATGGGCTCGAACGCCTGGATACCCAGTCTGTGCAGGGTAGGCGCGCGGTTGAGCATCACCGGATGCTCGGTGATGACCTCTTCGAGCACGTCCCACACTACGCCCTTGCCGCGATCCACGAGGCGCTTGGCAGCCTTGATGTTCTGGGCATAGTCGAGATCGACGAGCCGCTTCATGACGAACGGCTTGAACAGCTCGAGCGCCATGACCTTCGGCAGACCGCACTGGTGCAGCTTGAGCTCGGGACCGACCACGATGACGGAACGACCGGAGTAGTCCACGCGCTTGCCGAGCAGGTTCTGACGGAAGCGGCCCTGCTTGCCCTTGAGCATGTCGGAGATCGACTTGAGCGGGCGGTTGCCGGGGCCCGTGACGGGGCGGCCGCGACGACCGTTGTCGAACAGCGCGTCGACGGCCTCCTGAAGCATGCGCTTCTCATTGTTCACGATGATCTCAGGCGCACCGAGATCGAGCAGCCGCTTAAGGCGGTTGTTGCGGTTGATCACTCGACGGTACAAGTCGTTCAGGTCCGAGGTGGCGAAGCGACCTCCGTCAAGCTGCACCATCGGGCGCAGATCGGGCGGGATCACGGGCACCGCGTCGAGAATCATCCACTGGGGCTTGTTGTTGGACTTCTTGAAGGAGTCGACGACCTTGAGGCGCTTGATCGCCTTCAGGCGCTTCTGGCCCTTGCCGTCGCGAATCTGTACGCGCAGCTCCTCGCCGAGTTCATCGAGATTTAGTTGGGCGAGCAGGTCCTTGACCGCCTCGGCACCCATGCCGCCCCGGAAGTACGTCCCGTAGCGGATCTTGAGTTCGCGGTACAGGGTCTCATCGTTGATGAGGGCCTTCACCGACAGCTTCACGAAGGCATCGTACGCCTCCTGGAGCAGCGACTTGCGCTCGGTGAACTCCTCTTCGATGTCCTTGAGGTCGCGGTCGGACTCCTTGTTGAGCTTCTTGATCCGATCGGCGACAGGAGATTCGTCGTCGACATCGTCGTGCTCTTCGGGCTCGGCTTCGCCCTTGGCGACGGCGATGAGGCGGTCGCGCTCGGTCTCGATCTCCGTGAGCTCTTCGCGCATCTCGGCTTCAAGCTGCTCGAGGTCGGCCGCGAGCTCGTCCTTGAGCATCTCAAGGTCGGCTTCACGGTCCTCAGCATTCACGCTCGTGATGATCGAGCTTGCGAAGTAGAGCACCTTCTCAAGATCCTTGGGAGCGATATCGAGGAGGTAGCCCATGCGCGAGGGCACACCCTTGAAGTACCAGATGTGGCTCACGGGAGCGGCGAGCTCGATGTGGCCCATGCGCTCACGGCGCACCTTGGCCCGAGTCACCTCAACGCCGCAGCGCTCACACACGATGCCCTTGAACCGGACACGCTTGTACTTGCCGCAGTAGCACTCCCAGTCCTTCACCGGACCGAAGATCTTCTCGCAGAACAGACCGTCCTTCTCCGGCTTGAGCGTGCGGTAGTTGATCGTTTCAGGCTTCTTGACTTCGCCCTTCGACCACTGCCTGATCTGCTCCGAGGAGGCCAGGCCGATCCTCAAGCGATCGAAGCTATTCACATCGACGTCGAGCAACTTACTCCTCCTCCCCCGCGGCACTATCGCCGGTGTCGGGCGACTCATCCAACGCGGAGATGTCGGCTTCGAGCAGCTGCTCGAGAGCGTCCACCGAGTCGACTTCCGACCCCACGCTCTCTTCGCTGCCCAGGTCCAGTCCGAGTTCCTCGGCTGTCTTGAAGATATCCTCTTCGTCTTCCTTGAATTCGATGTGCTCGCCCGACTCGCTCATGATCTCGACGTCGAGACACAGCGACTGCATCTCCTTGACAAGAACCTTGAACGACTCCGGAATACCCGGCTCGGGGATGTTCTCGCCCTTGACGATGGCCTCGTACGCCTTGACGCGGCCGAGGATGTCGTCGGACTTGACCGTGAGGATCTCCTGGAGAACGTAGGCGGCGCCGTATGCGTACAGAGCCCAGACTTCCATCTCACCGAAACGCTGACCTCCGAACTGCGCCTTACCACCCAGCGGCTGCTGGGTGATGAGCGAGTACGGACCGGTCGAACGTGCGTGAATCTTGTCATCGACGAGGTGCAGCAGTTTGAGGATGTAGATCTGCCCGACGGTGACCGGCTCGCGGAACGGCTCGCCCGTGCGCCCGTCGAACAGCTGCGTCTTGCCCTTGTCGTTGCACACCGGCACAAGCGACGTGAGCGCTTTCTTACCGAACCGCTCCTGATTCTTGATCTGGAGGTTGCGGTTCGCGGCCTCGATAACGGCGGATATCTCCTCTTCGCGCGCACCGTCAAACACGGGTGTGGCGACGTGGATCGGGCCATCTACCGAGGTCTTGGCCTTGGGATCGTCACTCCAGCCGACGTGAGCCGCCCAACCGAGGTGCGTCTCGAGCAGCTGTCCGATGTTCATTCGTGACGGTACACCGAGCGGGTTCAGGATGATGTCGACGGTGCTCCCGTCGGCAAGGAACGGCATGTCCTCGATGGGGAGGATCTTGGCGATGACGCCCTTGTTCCCGTGGCGCCCGGCGAGCTTGTCGCCCTCCTGGATCTTACGCTTCTGCGCCACGTACACGCGGACGAGTTCATTCACGCCCGGCGACAGGTCGTCACCAGCATCGCGGCTGAACTGCCGCACGCCGATGACGCGTCCGTACTCGCCGTGCTTGACCTTGAGGCTCGTGTCGCGAACCTCACGGGCCTTCTCACCGAAGATCGCGCGCAGGAGACGCTCCTCCGCGGTGAGCTCAGTCTCGCCCTTCGGCGTGACCTTGCCCACGAGCACGTCGCCCGGGAACACCTCGGCACCGACGCGAATCACGCCGTCTTCGTCGAGGTTGAGCAGCACGTCCTCGCCCACGTTCGGAATCTCACGAGTGATCTCCTCGGGGCCGAGCTTGGTGTCGCGCGCTTCAACCTCGTACTCCTCGATGTGAATCGAGGTGAGTATGTCTTCCTTGACGACGCGCTCAGAGATGATGATCGCGTCTTCGTAGTTGTAGCCCTCCCACGGCATGAACGCACACATGAGGTTCTGGCCGAGGGCGAGTTCGCCATACTCGGTGGACGGACCGTCCGCGAGGACCTGGCCGACCTCCACCTTCTCGCCTTCTACGACGATCGGGCGGTGGTTGATGCAGGTGCCCTGGTTGGAGCGCTGGAACTTCGGCAGGAAGTACTCGTCGAGTGTCCCGTCCTCGGTGGCACGCACGATGATGAGCTGGCTGTCCACCACTTCGACGCTGCCCGATCGGCGAGCGAGGATGATCTCGCCGGTGTCCTTGGCGGCACGGTGCTCGAGCCCAGTCCCCACGAGCGGGGACGATGCACGCATAAGCGGCACCGCCTGACGCTGCATGTTCGAGCCCATCAGGGCTCGGTTCGCGTCGTCGTGCTCGAGGAAGGGAATCAGCGCCGTGGCAACCGAAACCATCTGCCGAGGACTGACATCCATGAAGTCGACCTCGGTGGGGATGCGCTCTTCCGGCTCGCCGAACTGCCCGGTCGGTCCTTGGCCCTTGACCCGGCACAGCACCTTGGCCGCGGAGTACTTGCCCGTCTTCGCGTCGAACGGCTCGTTCGCCTGCGCGATGACGTTCTTCTCCTCCTCGTCGGCCGTGAGGTACTCAATCTCGCTCGTTACCTTGCCCTTGACCACTCTGCGGTACGGCGTCTCGATGAAGCCGTACGGGTTGATGCGAGCGAACGTGGCCAAAGAGCCGATGAGGCCGATGTTGGGGCCTTCCGGCGTCTCGATCGGGCACATGCGCCCGTAGTGGCTGGGGTGCACGTCGCGCACCTCGAAGCCGGCGCGCTCACGTGACAGACCGCCGGGACCCAGCGCGGAGAGGCGACGCTTGTGCGTCAGGCCGGCGACGGGGTTCGTCTGGTCCATGAACTGCGATAGCTGGCTCGAACCGAAGAACTCCTTGATGGAGGCCACGATCGGGCGGATGTTGATCAGGGACTGCGGGGTGATCTCGTCCACGTCCTGCGTGGTCATGCGCTCACGGACCACGCGCTCCATGCGAGCAAGACCGATGCGGAACTGGTTCTGAATGAGCTCGCCCACGCTGCGGATCCGGCGGTTGCCGAAGTGGTCGATGTCGTCGATCTGGAATCCGTCGCGACCCTCCCACAGGTTCACGAGGTAGCCGATGGCTGCCTTGATATCCTCGGCGGTGAGGGTCGACTGCTCGTCCGGCAGCGCAAGTGAGAGCTTCTTGTTGACCTTGTAGCGGCCAACCTTGGCAAGATCGTAGCGCTGCGGGTTGAAGAACAGACCGTCGAGCAGCGCGCGGGCCGACTCGACCGTGGGCGGCTCACCGGGACGCAAGCGCTTGTAGATCTCGATGAGCGCCTCTTCGCGGTTCTCGGTGAAGTCGCGCTCGAGCGTGCGCTCGATGGCCTCGGAGTTCCCGAACAGCTCAAGGATCTCCTCGCGCGTCTCGGCGATACCGAGCGCCTTGATGAGCACCGTCGCCGGCTGCTTACGCTTGCGGTCGACACGAACGCTCACCACATCGCGCCGGTCGGTCTCGAGCTCGAGCCAAGCGCCTCGTGCCGGGATGACCTTCGCGGTGTAGATGATCTTGTCGCTCGTCTTATCGAGCTCCTCGGCGTAGTACACGCCGGGCGAACGGACAAGCTGTGAGACGACGACGCGCTCAGTACCGTTGATCACGAAGGTACCGCGGTCGGTCATGAGCGGGAAGTCGCCCATGAACACCGACTGCTCTTTGATCTCGCCCGTTTCCTTGTTCACGAAACGGACCTCGACAAAGAGCGGTGCCTGATAGGACGTGTCCTTCTCTTTGCACTCCTCTACGGAGTACTTGGGCTCACCGAACTCGTGGCCGCCGAACTCGACGGCCATCGTTCCGGTGAAGTCTTCGATCGGTGAGATGTCACGAAACGTCTCGCGTAGTCCATCGCTCAGAAACCATGCAAACGAGTCCCGCTGAATCGCAATCAGGTTCGGGACTTCGAGTACTTCAGGGATCTTGGCGAAGCTACGGCGTTCGCGCCGGTCGGCGCTGAGAACAGGGGAACCTTCTCCGCGGGGCACCAGGCGATTCCTCCTTCAAGGGATGAAGCTACCGACAATAGTCGCAAAATAGTAGGCTAGTCAATGCCGGGCTTCGCGTCAAGAACTTTCGCTTTGGTGGACCCACAATCGACTAGACGCGGAAGGCCGGGACCCGTCACAGGGTCCCGGCCGTCCGTTCTCGGCCGACCGCGCAATGGCTGCGCGGTCCGACCGTTCAGCACGATTACTTGAGGCTGACGGCTGCGCCGGCATCCTCGAGCTTGGTCTTGGCCTCTTCGGCCTTATCCTTCGCAGCACCCTCGACCACGGCCTTCGGCGCACCCTCGACGAGGTCCTTGGCCTCCTTCAGGCCCAGGCTGGTGAGCTCACGCACGACCTTGATGACGGCGATCTTGTTGTCTCCGAAGCCCTCGAGGACCACGTCGAACGAGTCCTTCTCTTCCTCGACAGCGGCCTCGCCACCGGCGGCGGGCATCGCGCCACCCATCATGACGGGAGCGGCGGCGGACACGCCGAAGATCTCCTCAAGCTCCTTCACGAGCTCGGACAGTTCGAGAGCGGGCATCTCCTTCAGAGCTTCGATGATCTCATCCTTGCTTACAGCCATTTCATACTCCTTCTTCGTTTCACGCGGCGCTCGCACGATGCTGCGCCACCAGGGTTACCAGGCGCCCGTTCGTCAGGCGGCCTTCTGCTTGGCGATGGCGTCCAAGACGGTCGCAAACGCCCGTGCTGGTCCGGAAAGCACCGTGACGGTGCCGCGGACCGGGTTCTGCATCGTACCCAGAAGCTTGGCGATGAGCTCTTCGCGGGACGGGAGCAGCGCAATCGCCTTGACGTCAGCGGCGCTGACGACCCGACCAGCGACCAGACCTCCCTTGAGCTCGAGAGCCTGATGCGCCTTCGCGAACACGCTCAGCGCCTTGGCGGGCGCAACCGGATCAGCGCCGATGAACACGAATGCCGTCGGTCCGTCGAGGTACTCGTCCATGTTCGGCAGAGCCAGCTCACGGATGGCGATCTCGGTGAGCGAGTTCTTGTAGACCTTGATCTCGCCGCCGGCGGCCCTGGTCTTGCGACGCAGGTCCTCGAGTTCCTGTACAGAAAGACCGCGGTAGTCGATCAGGATGACCGCCTCTGCGCTGTCGAAGCGATCCTTGATCTCGACGACGCGAGCTTCCTTGTTTGCAGTGGGCATACACACACCTCCCTTCCATGAGCGCGACACCCGGCCGACAAGCGCCGCGGTTGCGGGCGCTCTTTCGGTCGGGCCGCGCTGTTTTCGGCATGTCGAGCCGAAAACAAAACGCGGCCCCCGAGCCGTGAAGGCATCGGAGGCCGCGAGCGATAGCTACATCATGCTCGTGTGCGACCACCTCGGCAGGCGGGGTCGAATACCCCTTTGAGCCCGAACGATGATTCTTCGGGCACCGGCTGTCTTCGGCAGCGGGATGGAAACGCTCTTCGATTCTCAACGCGAGGCGCCATTTTGGCGTGCTCGCCTGCCGCTGTCAAGCGACCGCACACGCTCAGGGGCGTCTAGCCCTCGAGCAGGTTGCGCTGGATGGTGCCGTCGACCTTCACGCCGGGCCCCATCGTGGAGGCTACGGTGATCGACTTGAGGTACTTGCCCTTCGACGAGGAAGGCTTCACGCGCACCAACTCCTCGAGCAGTGCGCCGTAGTTCTCGACAAGCTTCGCCTCGTCGAAGGAGGCCTTGCCCACCGGCACGTGCGCGATGCCGAACTTGTCAGCGCGATACTCGACACGCCCCGCCTTGAGCTCGCCGATTATCTGACCGACGTTCATGGTAACGGTGCCAAGCTTCGGGTTGGGCATGAGACCCCGGGGGCCAAGCGCCTTACCCAGCTTACCGACCTTGCCCATCATGTCCGGCGTGGCCACGGCGGCATCGAAATCGAAAAAGCCGCCCTCGATCTTGGCCACGAGGTCGTCGCTGCCGACGATGTCGGCGCCGGCGGCCTCAGCCTCACGGGCTTTGTCGCCTTCGGCGAACACGGCAACCCTGACATCCTTGCCGGTACCGTGCGGCAAAGAGATGCTGCCACGGACCTGCTGATCGGCCTGCCGCGTATCGACACCGAGACGGAAATGGACTTCCACGCTCTCGTCGAAGTTGGCTTTCGCGCTCTCCTTGACAAGGCGCATGGCCTCGAGCGGCGTATAGATGCGGTGCTTCTCGATCCGTGCGATCGAATCGCGATACTTCTTTCCTGCCTTAGCCATTACCTGACCTCCTGTGGTCGTAGCGGGCAACTCGCGGTTGCCCTCCCACGGCACGACCATCGTGGTCGCACCTTCATATCGAGCTTGCCGAGGCTAGCCGGCGATCTCGATGCCCATCGAGCGAGCGGTGCCGGCGATGACCTTCATGGCCGCCTCGACATCGTTCGCGTTCAGGTCGTCCATCTTGGTCTCAGCGATCTCGCGGAGCTGATCGCTTGTGATGGTAGCCACTTTGGTGCGGTTCGGCGTACCCGAGCCGCTCTCGATGCCCGCAGCCATCTTCAACAGAACCGCCGCGGGCGGCTTCTTGATGATGTACGTGATGCTACGGTCCTCGTAGACCGTGATCTCAACGGGCAACACGATGCCCTGACGGTCCTGCGTGTCCGCGTTGAACGCTTGGCAGAACTGCATGATGTTGACCTGATGCTGACCGAGCGCAGGGCCAACCGGAGGTGCCGGGTTTGCCTGACCGCCCGGGATCTGGAGCTTGATGTAGCCTGCAACCTTCTTGGCCATCTTTGGCTGACACATCCCTGTCGTCTCACGCGGCTTTCGGGCCGCTGGTCCGTTTCGTTCCTCGTATCGTCACGGTCCGCCGTGAGAAGCCCCGGTTCACCCCGGCACGGCTGTATGAAGACCGATCGTTTCCTCTATCAGTGCCGGGCGACCTGCCCGAACTCGAGCTCCACGGGCGTCTCGCGCCCGAAGATCGTGACCATGACCTTGAGGGTGGAGCGATCGAGATTGACCTCGGCGATGGTTCCATCGAACTCGGCGAAGGGGCCAGACGTCACCTTGACGTTCATTCCCTCGGTGAACTCGGTGGTCGTCTTGGCTTTCGGACCCGCTTGGGTCCGCTTCATGATCCGGTTGAACTCATCCCGGTTGAGCGGCACCGGCTTGCCCTGGCTGCCGACGAAACCGGTGACTCCGGGCGTGTTGCGCACGACGTACCAGGACTCGTCGTCCAACTCCATCTGCACCAGGATGTAGCCGGGAAACACCTTCTTCTCGGAAGTGACCCGCCGGCCGTCCTCCTTGAGGTCGGTGACGGTCTCCGTCGGGATCTTCACATCGAAGATCTTCTCCTGCATGCCCATGGACTCGATGCGGTGGAGCAGGTTCGTGCGAACCTTGTTCTCGTACCCGGAGTACGTGTGGATGACGTACCAGCGCTTTGCCATCTGCGTCAGCCGCCGATGTTCGAGATCACGTCGAGCACCTGCACCACGATGCTGTCGAGGATGAAGGTGAACGCGACGAAGAACAGCAGCGTCACGACCACGACGAGGCTTGAGTTGATGACCTCGGGACGATCGGGCCACACGACGCGCTTCATCTCGGAGCGCACGTCGCGCAGGTACTGCGCCAGTCGCGCGAACAGGTTCGGCTTGTCGGCCTTAGGGGACTTAGCCTTCGCCGGCTTGCCCGGCTTGGTCTTCAGTTCGGCATCGATCGTCTTCGCCATGTCCTCATCAATCCGTTCAGGGTGACGGCACGAGCTCGTGCTTCACGCAGCAAACGTCGCGGCAAGCGGCCGCGACGCGGAAGTGGTCTGGCAGGCCAGGAGGGACTCGAACCCCCAACATCCGGTTTTGGAGACCGGCGCTCTACCAATTGGAGCTACTGGCCTTCGTCAACGTGCCACAAACGACTAGCGGGTCTCCTTGTGCACCGTGTGGGTCTTACACCACTTGCAGTACTTCTTGAACTCGATGCGCTCGGGGTTATTCTGCTTGTTCTTGTTGGTCGTGTAGTTCCGGCGCTTGCACTCGGTGCACGCCAGGGTGACCAGCGTTCGCATGGGTCCTCCTCAGGGGACCGCGCTCCCGCCGTCAGGGCGCAGGCGCGGTAGGGTACTGTAGCACCCGTTTTTCAGCAGTGTCAAACATGACCACCGCCCACAAGCGGCGGCGAAACGGGGCCCGACCGCATGGCCGGACCCCGCCGAATTCGCAAGCGTGCAGGCTCTACTTGAGGATCTCGATGACTCGACCCGAACCGACGGTGCGGCCGCCCTCACGAATAGCGAAGCGGAGGCCGTCCTCCATGGCGATCGGGTTGATGAGCTCGCCGCGCACCACGACGTTGTCGCCGGGCATGACCATCTCGGTGCCCTCGGGAAGGTGGGCGACGCCGGTCACGTCGGTGGTCCGGAAGTAGAACTGCGGGCGGTAGCCGTCGAAGAACGGGGTGTGACGGCCGCCCTCCTCCTTGGTGAGGATGTAGACCTGGCCCATGAACTCGGTGTGCGGCGTGACCGAGCCCGGCTTGCACAGGACCTGACCGCGCTCGATCTCGGTGCGGGCGATGCCGCGGAGCAGAACGCCGATGTTGTCGCCGGCCTGCGCCTCGTCGAGCAGCTTGCGGAACATCTCGACACCGGTGACGACCGTCTTCTTGGTCTCGTCGTGAATGCCGACGATCTCGATCTCGTCGCCCACATGCACGACGCCGCGCTCGACACGACCGGTGGCCACGGTACCGCGACCGGTGATGGTGAAGACGTCCTCGATGGCCATGAGGAACGGCTTGTCGATCTCACGAACCGGCATCGGGATGTAGGAGTCGACTGCGGCCATGAGCTCGTCGATTCCGCCGACCCATGCCTCATCGCCCTCAAGCGACTTGAGAGCCGAACCCTGGATGATCGGGGTGTCGTCGCCCGGGAACTCGTACTCGCTGAGAAGCTCACGGACTTCCATCTCGACGAGCTCGATGAGCTCGGGATCGTCGACCATGTCGCACTTGTTGAGGTAGACGACGATGTAGGGAACGCCGACCTGGCGGGCGAGCAGGATGTGCTCACGGGTCTGCGCCATGGGGCCGTCGGTGGCGGCGATGACGAGGATGGCGCCGTCCATCTGCGCTGCACCCGTGATCATGTTCTTGACGTAGTCCGCGTGACCCGGGCAGTCAACGTGGGCGTAGTGACGATTCTCGGTCTGGTACTCGACGTGCGCGATGGCGATCGTGATGCCGCGCTCGCGCTCTTCGGGGGCCTTGTCGATCTGATCGAACGGCGTGAAGTCCGCGAAGCCCTTCTCGGCCTGGCGCTTCGTGATTGCCGCGGTCAGCGTGGTCTTGCCGTGGTCAACGTGACCGATGGTACCGATGTTGACATGCGGCTTAGTGCGCTCGAACTTCTGCTTCGCCATGAGTCTCCTCCTTCGGGGACCTCATCGTGCGACCGCGCGGCGCGCGGCCTGACTGATGATTCCTGCTCGTACGTGCGGGCGTGTCTTCTCCACGTCCCTGTGCTTCGAACCTGTGAACAGCGCCAGAGTACGGCGCGCGGTGCCTTGGTAGCGGTGGCTGGACTCGAACCAGCGACTCCACGGGTATGAACCGTGTGCTCTAAACCAGCTGAGCTACACCGCCTTGTTCAAGATGTCCGCGAATCGTCTCGACGGACATCGAGTCTGTGGAGCCCACAACCGGACTTGAACCGGTGACCTCTTCCTTACCAAGGAAGTGCTCTGCCGACTGAGCTATGTGGGCGGGTAGCGCGGCCGATCGTCGCAATCGGACTCCGGCGCGCGTCAAGCGCATGGTGGGGGCGGATGGATTCGAACCATCGTAGGCGTAGCCAACGGGTTTACAGCCCGTCCCCTTTAGCCACTCGGGCACACCCCCATGTTGAGCATGAGTAGAACCTGTGTACGCTTTTCAAGTTGCACGCCGAGAATGAGCCCCCCGGCAGGGCAAGAGCAGAGGGAATGCTACTCCATCGCCGAAACCCGTGTCAACGCCTAACACGGTGCCGGGCGTGTCCATTGGCCCACACGAAAGCGACGGCGTCGACAGCCCTGCACCCTAGCGCATCAGCCGCGCGAACACCGGTCCAACGTTGCGAATCCCGGGGACAGCCCGCTCGATTTCGACGCGAGGCACGAGCCGGTACCACGCTGACACCCCGGTACTCATCACCGGTCGTGGGGTGTACTGCTCGTAGTTCGTTTCGAACCATCTGCGCGTCTCTTTGACGGGCAGGATGACCAGCTCATCGCGCTCCACAGCCAGCTCGGCAAAGAACACCTCGTCCGGCTCGTTCAAGAGAGCCGCGACTTCTTCCTCGGGCTGATTGATCGCGAGATAGTGGTAGTAGATCTCGTTGGCCGTGGTCTCGAACATCCAGCCCGGTTCGCGGGTGGCCGCGTTGGCCACCGCCTCGAAGGCGAACGCCGATGCGTCGCCGCGGTAGAAGGTGAGCCCGCGATCAGCGATCTTGCGAGCGTCGGTGCCGAAGTACGGGTCTGCCTTGACCTTGATCCGCTGCTGCCCGCCCTGCCAGGCGTAGGTCAGGTCGACCGCTCGTCCACCGAGCGATTCCAGTCCGCCCGTCAAGTGAACATCGAGTCGGCCTTGGCTCGTAAGCCAACGAACCAGCACTCGCTCCGAGACGCGCTGCAGCAGTTGGGCACCGTTCATTCGGGACCGGTCCTTTCGATTAGGGAGGCTCGCATCAGCGACCGAGACGTTCGTCAGCGACTCTCAACCGACGACTGAGCACCTCAAGGAGCTTGATCGCGATGGACGGGTACTTCTCGAGAAGCGCCTTGAAATCCCAACTCGACAGCATGAGGCACTGGGTTTCCTCGATCGCCCTGATGGTAGCGGAACGAGGCGCCTGGTCCAGCAACGACATCTCGCCGAAGAAATCGCCTTGGCTGAAGGCGCCCAAGGACTTGCCATCCCGCAGAATCTCCACGCGTCCCGACAAAATGAGATAGAACGCCTGCCCGGGAGTCCCCTGAGTGACGATGATCTGTCCGGGAGAGAAGTAGCTGTCCTGAGCCACCGCCGTGATGGCGCCGATCTCAGTAGCCGTGCAGTTGCCGAAGATCGGAACGCGTGCCAAGAACTCCTCGTGCCCCATGGCGGGCCCCCTCATACTCATCGATCGAACGTGGAACACGTAGCAACAACGTTGAGTTTAGCGCAGACGCGCGGCCTGCGGATGCGTCAGAATGGTCAACGGTGACGATTGGATGTCACTATCGATGGGGAGGCGCTGTGGCACAGAGGGTTGCGCGTAAGAACAGTCGATTCCTGCGATGGGCGGCCGCCTTCGGTTTGGCGGGCGCGACGCTCGCGGCACTGCTTGGCACGCAGTTCCAGCCCCTGTGGGGTGTGGTCGCGCTCGCGCTGGCAGCGGGACTGCTCACGCTGGCCGCCGCCGACTTGGGTGTCCTCACCTTGGTGATCGCCGTCTCGCTCCCCCTCACCGCCGCCAACCCGATCGTCGGCATCATCTTTCTCACGGTGGGAGTGGTCAGCATCCGCTACCTTGGTGCTGACGGAGGGCGGGCCGCCCTGCTGATCGCCACCGGTGTCATCGGCGCGTTTGCCGGGCCGGTCTGGGTCGTGCCCGCGATCGCGGGATGCGTCCTTGGCGCCAGTGAAGGTGCGCTCGCGGCCGGCATCGCCTGCGTCGCTGCTCAGGTCATCGGGCTGATGCTGGGACGCGAGCGGCTCTTCGGACTGGTCACCGGAGGGTCTGAAGCGACGCAGCTTCTTGACTTCGCACGTGAGAACCTGCCGCAGTCCTACTTCGGCGTGGCGTGGCTCAAGGATAGTTTCGCCGGTCTCGACAACGCCGCCATCGATCGTTTCTCTGAGGCGTTCGGTGCCGCGGCTCTCCCCGCGATGCTCGCACTTCAGCCGGTACTGTGGGCGGCCGGCGCTGTCGCAGCAGGAGTGATAGCCAAGACGGCGAGACACCGGAGGAGTCCGCTCTTGTCAGCGACGGCGGGCGCCGCAGGAGTCGCTGTGCCGGCCGTCGGCTCGCTTCTGGTGCTCGGCCCTGCGGCCGGCCTCAGCGCGATTGCTCTCCCCTTGGCCAGCTCGCTCTTCCTCGCCGTCGGGTTCGCCTGGGCATGGGACCGTTACTTCCCCCTCGAGGTGGTGGCTCAAGCGCATTCCGCTGCGGGCGGACCCACGACGATGGCCGCGGAAGACGCTGACGTCGATGAGCTTCTGCGCCTCATTTCGACGGCCGAGGATAAGCTCGCCACGGACCACACGACCCAGAAGACCGTGATGATCACGGATATGAAGGCTTTCTCGCGGATGACCGAAGAGGACGGCAGCATTCTCACGGCCAAAGCGATCCAGCGCCACCGCGACCTTCTGCTGCCGATCATCGAGCGGCACGGCGGCCACGGGAAGTCCACCGGAGGCGACGGGCTCGTCGCGGCGTTCGCGGAGCCCGCCGGCGCGCTGCGGTCCGCGGTCGAGATGCAGCGGACACTGGACGCGCACAACGCAAGCCACCCAGGTGAACGAGAGATGACGGTGCGTATCGGGGTCGCTGACGGTGAGGTCGTGCTCGACAAGGGCGGCCGACCCTTCATCGGAGCTGCGCTGAACCTGGCGGCCCGGGTCATGAACCTGGCAGACGGGGGTCAGGCATACGCAACCGCTGAAGTCGCGTCCAAGGCCGCCGGCGCCGTGGACACGCGGCCCCTTGGCGAGTTCGAGCTGAAGAACATCGCCAAACCGGTCCAGGTCTCTGAGATCCTGTGGCGCCAGGAGTCGGCAGACTAGGGGCCCGAAGTAACGGTGACCCGGACGACGGGCGCCCGGGTCACCAGTTCTGTGCGGTGGAGCTGGCGGGGGGACTCGAACCCCCAACCCCCTGATTACAAATCAGGTGCGCTGCCAATTGCGCCACGCCAGCAAACGCGCAGAAGTGTACCTGTGCATTCGCCGACGTGCCAAGCCTCGCCTCTCTCAGCAGGCCCGGCAGCGCTGGATCTGAGTCTCCATCTTGCGCTTGATCCTCTGGAGCGCGTTGTCGACCGCCTTCGTGTGGCGCCCGAGTTCGTCCGCAATCTCCTGGTAGGAACTCCCGCCGGTATACAGCCTCAAGACGCAGTGCTCGAACGGCGAAAGCGTCTCGACGATTCCTTTTCGGATGAAGTCCGACTCCCAGGCGTTGACGACGATCTCTGCCGGGTCACAGATATCGCGAGCTGCGATGATGTCTGACAGAATCCGCTCCCCTTCCTCGTCGGCCGTAGCCGGACGAGAAAGAGATACGTACCCGTTGAGCGGGGTGTGCTTGCGTCGAGTCGCCGACTTGACGGCGGTGATGATCTGCCGGGTGACGCAGAGCTCGGCGAACGAGTGGAAGCTCGCCTGTCGTGACGCGTCGTAGTCCCGAATGGCCTTGAACAGGCCGATCATGCCTTCCTGAATGATGTCGTCGCGGTCAGCGCCGACCAGGAAATAGGATCTGGCCTTGCTCCGAATGAGGCCACGGTAGCGGCGCACCAACTCCCCGCCTGCGGCCTGATCCCCCGACTGAGCTGCATGAACGAGCCTGATTTCACCCTCGCGACCGCATGGAACGCGGTGCGCGAGGGCGCGCCTCGTGAGGTCCACTGCGACACCCCCGGTATCGATGTTCCCTAATCGCCCACATGTTCGGAAGGACGGCACCGCCGGCACGGCGCGGGACACAGCGAACAAGGTGACCGTATGCCTGGCCCAAGGCCCGGGTCAATGGGTTTCGCAATTGTTGAAGAAGCCTGTCTTAGTATGAATGAATTCGACTGCTGCGATCTGCAAAAGCGCACTTCAGGGCTAGCATGAACACGTCCTGCGCGCGCCACGCATGCCTAGCCGTCCCCGCGCGCCCATCGGTCGAGGGTGGCTCGGATGTCAGGATCGATGCGCTCTTCGATGCGCACCTTCGTCATCCCGTTCGGCGTGTGTTCGCGCCACTCGCTCTCGGCCACCCTCAGCTCGCCTGCGAACTCCGTCGCCGAGCGCCTCACGACCGAGCCTCCCATCACGGCCCACTGGGTCTGTGCGTCGCTCGTGACGACTTCAACCGAGTCGCCGCTCTCTCGCCATCGTCGTGCGAGAGACTCGATCACGGCGTCGGCGTCCACCCCATGAGGTGAGAACTGCACCGTCACCCCCCACATTGAATGCGGCTCGCCGTCTGAGCGGGGGTTTCCACCCCCATCAAACACGACCGTCGCGTCCCAGTCGCCGCCAGCGTAGGCAGCCACATCGCCGACGAGTGCCGCACGTGCGGCTTCGAGGTCGCGGAGCGCGAGCTCGCGATAGGGGGGCGTCGAACGGATGACGTTGTAGCCGTCCACGACAAGTCGGCGGGCCTGACTCACCGGGCCGCCTCACGCCGACGTACCCACTCGTACGCGATCGCAGTGGTCGCCTGGGCCACATTGAGCGACCCGATCTTTCCCGCCTGCGGGAGGCTGACAAGAAAGTCGCACGTCTCGCGCGTCAGTCGTGAGAGCCCCTCGCCTTCTGAGCCCATCACGAGGACGATCCTGCCCTCAAGTGCCGCGTCCCATACCGACTGGTCGGCGCACTCGGACGCGCCTGCCACCCAGTAGCCCGCCTCCTTGAGCCTGACTAGCGATCGCACGAGGTTCGTCTCTTGCACAAGCGGCACGTGAGCGAGCGCTCCTGCAGCCGCTTTCCAGGCCGCTGGTGTCACACCCGCGCTACGCCTGCCGGGCACCAGAACAGCCGCTGCGCCGATGACCTCTGCCGTACGGGCGATCGCGCCGAGGTTACCTGGGTCGGTGATGTGATCGAGCGCGATCACGAGTGACCACCGGTCATCGGCCGACTCCCGAATCACCGTGTCGAGTGAGGCGTAGTCGAACGGTCGTGCGGCGGCGACGATGCCCTGATGTGCGCCTCGCTCGCTCAATCGATCGAGCTCCTTGCGAGCCACCACATCCACCCGCACGCCATCGGCGCTCGCCAGTCTGCGGATCTCGTCGACTCCGCGGTCAGGCTTGGCCCCCTCCGCCACGAGTATGCGTTCAAGCGGCATGCCGGCACGAAGGGCTTCGAGCACGGCGTGCTTGCCCTCGATGTGCATGCCTCTACCCGTGGAAGACGACACGCGCGCCCTGCGGCGTGTCCTCGACGGAGAAGTTCAATCTCGAAAGGCCATCGCGGACGCCATCGGCCAGTGCCCAGTTGCGCTCAGTGCGCGCAGCGGTCCGAGTCTTCAACAGCGCCTCGATCGCCGCCTCGGCGTCCTGGCCCTGGTACCCCGCAAGGTCACGAGCCAGATCCACGACCTCGGGTGGGTAGCAGCACTCCCGTGGCTCAGGCACGTGGATTCCCAGCACCCCGAGCAGCTCGATCACCGTGGCTTCCGCTTCAGAGATGGCGAGCTTGTCCTCGACACACAGGTCCACTTGGTACTCGGAGAGAAACACGTTGGCTGCCTTGGCAAGCTCGAATACCGATGCGAGTGCTGCCGCCGTGTTGAAGTCGTCGTCCATCTCGACCTCGAACTTGTGCCGAGCCGTATCCACGTGAAGCTTGAGTCCCGAACACACCTCAGCCGGTGCACCGGTCCCCGTCGCCGCGAGCGTACGCGCCCACCCAAGATTGCGAACGATATTGGCAAGCCTGTCGAACGCGTGAATCGTGTCGTCGAGACGCGAGTCCGAGAAGTCGAGCGGGCTGCGGTAGTGCGTCTGGAGCATGAGGAGACGAACGACGTTCGGGTCATAGCGCTCGAGCACCTCTTTGAGGAGCAAGAAGTTGCCCTGTGACTTGCTCATCTTCTCGGCGTTCACCTGGAGCATGCCGCCGTGGAGCCAGTACCGGACGAACTGAGCGCCTGTTGCCGCTTCTGACTGGGCGAGTTCGTTCTCATGATGGGGGAAGATGAGATCGGCGCCGCCGCCGTGAATGTCGAACGGAAGCCCGAGCTGCTCCTCACTCATCACGCTGCACTCGATGTGCCACCCGGGGCGCCCGTCACCCCACGGGCTGGGCCAGTGCGGCTCGCCGGGCTTCGCGGACTTCCACAGCGCGAAGTCGAGCGGGTCGGTCTTGCGCTCGTCGACCTCGACCCGGGCGCCCGAATGCATCTCATCGATATCGCGTCCGGACAGCTTGCCGTAGGCGGGAAAGCTGCGTACGGCGAAGTAGACGTCGCCATCGACGGCGTACGCACTCCCCTGGGCGATGAGACGTTCGATCATCTCGATCATCTGCGGAATCGTCTCCGTGCACAGCGGACGCACCGTCGGGTCGGCAACGCCGAGAGCACGCATACCCTGGATGAAGGCGTGTGTGTACTCGCGCGCCACGTCGGCGGCTGGGCGACCCTCCTCGTTGGCGCGGTTGATGATCTTGTCGTCGACATCAGTGATGTTCTGGACGAAGGTGACCTTGAGGCCCTTCCACTCCAGGTACCGTCTGATCACATCGAACGACAGGAAGGTCCGCGCGTTGCCGATGTGGATGTGGTTGTAGACAGTGGGGCCGCAGACGTACATCGACACCTCACCCGGCCTGACCGGACAGAACTCCTCTTTCGTACGAGTCATGGTGTTGTAGACGCGCATCGATCGTTCCTCTCCGCGCCGCACAGGCGCAGACTTCTCATTCGTCTGCAGTGCCCGCTCAGTCGACACTGTTCGTCTCGTTGGCGCCGGTGGGTTCCCCGCGTTCCTCCGACAGTCCTTCATCGCGTGACAAGCCCCGCTCAAGCCGTTCCACACGGCGCGTGAGCGTGGTGAACATCTCGATCACGGGGTCGGGCAGGTCCTCATGATGCAGATCGATGGCCTCGACCCGCGCACCGGCCCGCACGACAACGCGCCCCGGGATGCCCACTGCGGTGCTGTTGGGCGGCACGTCCTCGATCACGACAGCGCCTGCACCGACCTTGCTTCCGCGCCCCACGGTGATGTTGCCCAGCACCGCAGAGCCGACGCCCACGACGACACAGTCATCCAGTGTCGGGTGCCGCTTGCCCGCTTCCTTGCCCGTTCCGCCGAGGGTGACGCCCTGGTACAGCGTCACATCATCGCCGATGACCGTCGTCTCCCCGATCACAACGCCCATGCCGTGGTCGATGAAGAAGCGCTCGCCGATGGAGGCTCCCGGATGGATCTCCACTCCCGTGAACCACCGTGTCACCTGCGACAGGAAGCGTGCGACGCCGTGGCGCCCACGGTTCCACAACCAGTGATTGACGCGATGGGACCACAGCGCATGCAGGCCGGGGTAGTTGACGAGGACCGACACGGTCGAGGTAGCAGCAGGATCGCGCTCCTTGACGGCACGGATATCTTCTCTGATGCGCCCGAACATGCTCCCCGGTCTTCGGTCGAGGCCCGTTCGCACGAGCGCTTCCCAGCGTAGCGCACACAGTCTATCACCCGGCCGCAGGGGGCAACCCGGCTCTAGCTGCTCGCTTGGATCAGGACAACCGCCTGCACGCCGATCCCTTCGCCGCGGCCTTCGAACCCGAGGCCCTCCGTCGTGGTGGCTTTGACACCGACGCAGTCCACACCAACCCCCATCGCCCGGGCCAGATTCGAACGCATAGCATCCCGGTACGGAGCGATCTTGGGCTGCTCGGCTATCACGACACAGTCCACATCAAGCACCTCAAAGCCCCTGCTTCGCACCAGATCGGCCACGGTGCCGAGCAACCCCAGCGAGTCTGCATCCGCCCACGCCGGGTCGGTGTCGGGGAAGTGCTGCCCGATGTCGCCCTCCCGCAGTGCGCCGAGCAGCCCGTCAGCCACTGCGTGGGCGACAACATCCGCGTCCGAGTGCCCGGCAAGGCCTCGATCATGAGCGATCTCGACGCCCCCCAGCACGAGTCTGCGCCCAGCCGCGAACGCATGAACGTCGTACCCTAGACCGATTCGAAGTCTCACTGCTCCCCCTCGTGCCTGAGCGCCATGAGCGCCTCGGCGAGTGCCAGGTCATCGGTCACGGTCACCTTCAGGTTGTCGCGGGGACCCTGAAACACGATGACCGTGCCGCCATCGTGCTCCACCAGCGAAGCGTCATCCGTTCCGGTGTACCCGCTACTGGCCGCAGCGCGATGCGCGCGACGCAGGCTTTCTGCCCGAAAGACCTGCGGGGTCTGAACCGCCCACAGTCGTGCCCTGTCCGGAGTCCCGATCACCACGTCGCCATCGACCTGCTTGATCGTATCAGCACTCGGATACCCCACGACAAGGCCGTCTGCCGTCACCGATCGCAGCTTTGCGATCGCATCGGAGAACAGGTCCGGCGACACGATCGGACGCGCCCCATCGTGCACAACGACGATCTCGATCGGGGATGGGATCTGCGCGAGCCCCGCCGCCACAGAGGCCTGACGCGTATCTCCGCCGGCGACGAACACGTGAGGCTTGTCGATCCTGATGGCTGCCTCCACCGCGAGGCGATACGTATCGACCCGCTCCGGGTGGCACACGATGACGATGAACCCGATCGCCGGCGAGGCGTCGAGTGACTCGACTGCCCATGCGAGAACCGGCCGCCCCGCGAGCTCTGCCAGCTGCTTGCCTCCGGGGCGGCCCAGACGCTCGCCGGCCCCACCGGCCACGACTATGGCGCCTGCGGTTGGCGCGCTCACTCAGGATGCCCCTGAGGGTCAACAGGCTCTGTGGGTCGGGCGAAGATCATCCGACCGCCCGCGGTCTGCAGCACAGAGGTGACCTCTAAGAGAGCGTCTTGGCCGATGAGCGGCTGTCCATCATGGACGACCACCATCGTGCCGTCCTCAAGATAGCCGACACCCTGCCCCGCTTCCTTGCCGGCCTTCGCCACGCGGAGCCTCAAACCGTCTCCGGGCAGGAAAGTCGGGCGCAGAGCGGCTGCAGCCTCGTTGAGATTCAGCACCCGAATCCCGCGAACACGGGCGACCTGGGACAGATTGTGATCGACGGTGACGATCGTCGCTCCCGATTCGGTCGCCAGTCTCATCAACTTCTCGTCCACCCCCGCAAGGTCAGAGTAGTCGACCTCCAACACCGAAACGGCGCGCTCGGCGGGGAGCGTGACCAGCAGATCGAGCCCGCGGCGACCACGCGAGCGACGCCCGTCGTCCGCTGAGTCAGCGAGTGTCTGTAGCTCGGCCAGAACGAAGCGCGGCACGCGGAGTTCCCCCGTGAGGAATCCGAGTTCGCGCATCTCCGGGAACCGGCCATCGATCACGGTGCTCGTGTCCAGAGCGAGCATGGCCGAAGAGGTCTCGGAAGCGGTCGATGCGAACCGGGGAAACAGCGCCCCGAACTCCTTGCGGCGGGTCATCGCCAGACTGATTCCCAGGTATCCGGCGACGATGGAGAGTAATGCTGTCACCGCAATCGCAAGCCACACGGGCTCAAGAAGCCGCAGCGGCTGCGCCGCGAAGAACGCTATGGTCAGTCCGACGATCAGCCCGACGGTACCGAGGATGAGCTCCGCGAGAGCGACCTCGCCGAGCCTAGCCTCGAGACGCCCCCATGCCGTGTCCAACTCGCGCCCGACGATCCCGCCGAGAACGAACCCGCTCGCGCCCCCCAGAATGACGAAGAGAAAGATGACGTAATTGGGGTCGAGTCCGAGCTCCGCTTGCCAGTTGAACGACTGCGTGATGGCGTACCCGCCGAGCAATCCCGCCGCGACAAGTACGAAGCGCGTGATTGCCTCAATCATGGTTGTGGCGTGAACGGCCTCAGCGCCGCCTCGCCCTCACCTCCTTACCGAATCTGCCCCCCAAGGGCCCCCGTTGGTGGGGATGGTAGCACACCTGACAGCTTCGGACCCGCATGCTGCCGCTACACGGAGACGTGCGCCTTGACCCGCGCCAGACCGTTCGCAATCGAACGAGCACGACGCTCGCCCACGCCGTCCACCGCGTCGAGTTCCGCGGTCGACGCGCGCACGATGGCGGGCAACGTCCCGAACCTCTCGACAATCCGGCCCACGACGGTGCCGGGAAGCATCGGTATCTGGGCGAGCGCACGGTGCCCGCGCGAGCGCAGATGCTGCTCCGCCTGCTCTGCGGAGGTCAGCCCGAGTTCGTGAGCGATGACCTCCGGCTCGAGCAGTCGCTCCGAAGGCAGTCCCGCGAGGCGGTCACGAATCGAGTTCACACGTCGGGTACGCGGTGAGTCGGAATAGTCGCGAAGCACGAGGGTGTACTGCTCCATCACCCCCGATGTGAACTCGTCGGACTGCATCCGCACGAGCCTGCCCTCCGTGCCCAGCTGGATGATGTAGCGAGACACCTCGCGTGACACGCGCAACAGCATCTCGAACCTGCTCACGACTTCGGTGATGTCTCCGAGCGTGACGAGATCCTCGAACTCAAGCAGTGTGAGGCGTTCGAGCATCTCGTCGAGCCGCTGGCGGTAGTTCTGGAGCGTCTGAATCGCCTGATTGGCTTTGGCAAGCAGGACCTCGATGTCCTCGAGTTGTATCCGGCGACCGAGCAGGTACAGGCTGACCGTGTTGCGCCTGCCCGAGATCGCTATCGCGAGCGCGTTCGACTGTCGGCTCAAGCGCTCGGCCGTTCGATGCCGCATCCCGGTCTCGCAGGTGAGCAGGGCCGGGTCGGGCACGAGATGGGTGTTGGCGCGCACGATGTGGTCACACTCCGCGTCGAGCACGATTGCACCGTCCATCTTGGACAGCTCGAACAGACGTTGGGGCGTGAAGGTGACGTTCAACACAAAGCCGTCATTGCACAGCGGCTCGACCTCATCGGCGTCGCCCACCACCACGAGGGCACCCATGCGCGCGGAGATGATCATGTCGAGCGCCTCGCGAAGCCGAGTGCCCGGTGCGACCTTGCGAAGCTCGGTTCGCATGATCTCTTGGAGGACTCTCTCGTCGGTCACAGCCGGCTCCCTTGGTTGTGTGGCTTGCTTGGATTCTGCCAGAGAAGCCGCCTCAACGGAACTCAGGCGAGTAGACCGAGTGCCTCACCTACCGTGTCGACGCCACGCATGCCGGTCACGCCACCGGTGGTAGGCACGGCTCCCACCACCGTCTCGAAGCCAAAGCGCGCGGCCTCCTTCACGCGAGCTGCTGCGTGCGGAACCGGTCGCACATGCCCCGTGAGGCCGATCTCGCCGAACGCGGCGAGGGCGGTCGGCACAACGGTATCCCGAGCCGCTGATGCAAGGGCCAGCGCAAGCGGCAGGTCCACCGCCGGCTCGCCCACCCGCAGACCACCAGCGACGCTGACCAGAACATCCAGTCCCGCGAAGGAGACGCCTGCGCGCCTCTCGAGCACTGCGATGACCTGGAGAAGCCGCGCCGTCTCGATACCCGTAGCCAGTCGCCGCGGGGCCGGCAGGTAGCTCGAGGTGACGAGCGCCTGTACCTCGACCAGCAAGGGACGAGATCCTTCCACGGTGACCATGACCGCCGACCCGGGTGTGGCCTCCGATCGCTCAGCCAGAAGCGCCGCCGACGGCGAACCCACCCCGAGCAGGCCGTCCTGAGTCATCTCGAACACCCCTACCTCGCTTGCCGACCCGAAGCGGTTCTTCACAGCTCGGACCACTCGGAAGGCATGATCGCGATCGCCCTCGAAGTACAAAACCGCGTCCACCATATGCTCGAGCACGCGGGGGCCGGCTATCGCCCCGTCCTTGGTCACATGCCCGACGATCAGCGTCGTGACGCCAAGGTCCTTCGCGATCCTGGTCAGCCGTGCCGTGCACGCCCGCACCTGTCCGACGCTGCCGGGGGCACCGGCGAGCTCGGGGTCGAACGCCGTCTGAATCGAGTCCAGGACAAGGATGTCGGGATGAGACGATCTGACGTGCTCCTCGACAGCGGTCACATCGAGTTCCGGGAGCAGAACCACGTTATGGGACGTGGCACCAAGACGTTTGGCTCTGAGTCCGACCTGCTGCGGAGACTCCTCCCCGCACACGTAGAGCACGTGCGATCCTTGGCGTCCCAGGGAGTCGGCCACCTGCAGGAGCAGGGTCGACTTGCCGATTCCCGGCTCGCCACCCAGCAGCACAAGCGATCCGGGTACGAGCCCACCGCCAAGCACAAGGTCAAGCTCGGGTACTCCGGTCGAGACGCGAGCTACATCGGCGGCGCCGACCTCATCGAGGTGTACCTGGCTTGCCCGCGCTCGCGAAGCCGGGGGTCCTCCCGCAGCGCGCTCTATCTCCTCGACGAACGTACCGTAGTCGCCGCAATCACCGCAGCGCCCGATCCAGCGGGGAGCACTGGCACCGCAGGTCTGGCATCGCCACGTCGTCCGCGCCTTGGCCACGGACTACGCGCCTGAGGCGCCGCCGGCGCTCTTGCCACCGCGACCGCGCGCCCGGGGCTTCGACGAGGTGACAGGCCGCGAACCTGCCGCGTCCTCTGGATGACGGCGGACGGGAGCTGTCACCACCCCCTCGCCCTTGCGGAACGCGATCACACCTTCGTCATCGACGTAGGTCTCGATCATGTCGCCGCTGCTCCATTGACCCGCGAGGATCTGTTCGGACAACGGGTCCTCGATCGAGCGCTGAATCGCGCGGCGAAGCGGCCGTGCGCCGAGTGCGGAGTCAAACCCTTCTTGCGCCAGGTGAGACCGGGCGTCATCTCCCAAGACGATGCTCATCCCATGGAGCATGAGCTGATCGCGGGTGCGTGAGACCATCAGGTCGACGATCTGCTCGATCTCTTCGCGCGACAGGTCATGAAACACGATCACCTCATCGACACGGTTCAGGAACTCCGGCTTGAACACCGTTTTGAGCTCGCTCGTCACGCGGCGCTTGAGATCCTCATACGCGAGCCCCTCAGACGTCTTCGGCGCGAAGCCCAAGGACGTGTTCTTGACGATATCGCGCGCGCCGATGTTGCTCGTCATGATCACGATGGCGTGCTTGAAGTTGACTTTGCGCCCCTGAGCGTCGGTCAACCTGCCCTCCTCCAGAATCTGAAGCAGGACGTTGAACACATCCGGGTGCGCCTTCTCGATCTCATCGAACAGGATGACGCTGTACGGGCGACGCCGGACCTGCTCAGTGAGCTGCCCGCCGTCGTCGAACCCGACGTAGCCCGGGGGCGACCCGATCAGCCTGGATACCGTGTGCTTCTCCATGTACTCGCTCATGTCGAGCGAGATGAGCGACTCCTCGCTGCCGAACAGGAACTCGGCCAAGGCCTTGGCGAGCTCGGTCTTGCCCACGCCGGAGGGGCCCAGGAAGATGAATGATCCCGAGGGCCTCCGAGGATCCTTGAGACCCGCACGCGAGCGGCGAATGGCTTTGCTCACGGCGGTCACGGCCTCGCCCTGACCGACGATTCGCTCGTGAACGACGTTCTCCATTCGGAGAAGCTTCTCAGTCTCCTCTTCGGTCAGCGATGTGACGGGCACGCCGGTCCACATGCTGACGACTTCGGCGATCTCCTTCTCGGTGACCTCCACCACGCGCCGTACTTCCGGCTTGAGCCACTCCTCCTCCATCGCGCGCTTCTCGGCGAGAACCTGCTTCTCGGTGTCGCGCAAAGCGGCGGCCTTCTCGAACTCCTGAGCTTCGATGGAGGCTTCCTTCTCGGCGCGCGTCTTGCGCAAGCGCTCGTCGATCTCTCTCACGCCCGGTGGTGCGGTCATCATGCGAATGCGCATCTTGGCGCCGGCCTCATCGATCAGGTCGATGGCCTTGTCCGGCAAGAAGCGGTCGGCGATGTAGCGATCTGCCAGGGTCGCGGCGGCGTCGATGGCGTCGTCGGTGATCGACACCCTGTGGTGTGCCTCGTAGCGGTCCCTCAGCCCCTTCAAGATCAGGACGGTCTCTTCGACGCTCGGCTCCCCTACCTGGATCGGCTGGAACCGGCGCTCGAGCGCCGCGTCTTTCTCCACGTACTTGCGGTACTCATCAAGGGTCGTGGCCCCGATCGTCTGCAGCTCCCCGCGCGCGAGTGCGGGCTTGATGATGCTGGCGGCGTCGATGGCACCCTCTGCGGCACCTGCGCCCACAAGCGTGTGCATCTCATCGACAAACAGGATGATGTCGCCTCGCTCGCGAATCTCCTTCATGACCTTCTTGAGGCGATCCTCGAACTCGCCCCGGTACTTGGAACCCGCGACCAGCGCCGCGAGGTCAAGGGTGTAGAGCTGCTTGTCCTTGATGGTCTCGGGCACCTCGTCGGCCGAGATCCGCTGAGCCAGGCCCTCCGCCACCGCGGTCTTGCCGACGCCCGGCTCCCCGATCAGCACGGGGTTGTTCTTGGTGCGACGCGAGAGAATCTGCATCACGCGGTCGATCTCGTTGCTCCGCCCGATGACCGGATCGAGCTTGCCCTCGCGGGCCTGCTTGGTCAGGTTGCGCCCGAACTCATCGAGCATCGACTGCCCGCCGCCGCCGTGACGCTCCTCGCCCGGCTCCCCGGACTGCTTGCCATAGTGGCCGGACAGCAGCTGAATGACGGCGGATCGAACCTTGTCCAGGTCGGCTCCCAGGTTGAGAAGCACCTGGGCGGCAACACCCTCGCCCTCTCGGATGAGTCCGAGCAAGATGTGCTCGGTGCCGATGTAGTTGTGACCAAGCTGCAGCGCCTCGCGCAGCGACAGCTCGAGGACCTTCTTGGCGCGCGGCGTGAACGGGATGTGCCCGGTCGGCACGAAGGTCCCCCTCCCGATGAGGTCCTCGACTTGCGCGTGGACATCCTCAAGCGAGATGTTCAGCGACTCGAGCGCTTTGGCTGCGATGCCATCCTGCTCTCGAATAAGACCGAGCAGGAGATGCTCGGTGCCGATGTAGTTCTGGTTCAACATGCGCGCCTCTTCTTGCGCGTACACAACTACGCGGCGCGCCTTCTCGGTGAATCGCTCGAACATGAGTGCTCCCCTTGGTCACACGGCCGGTTGCTGCCAGCCGATGGGTGTCTGAGGTGAGTATACCCGTGCCTCGTGACACGGGGACTCCGTACGGCGAACAGGAGCAAGACAGATGCCACACATCTGAGTGTGCGACACTCAGATTGTCGCGGAGGTCGCCGATCAGCCTTCGGAGCGCATGTGCGGGAAGAGCAGAACGTCCCGGATGGAGGCCCGGTCCGTGAGCAGCATGACGAGACGATCGATTCCGATACCGAGCCCGCCCGCAGGAGGCATGCCGTACTCCTGCGCCCGGAGGTAGTCTTCATCGACCCACATCGCCTCGACGTCGCCCGCCTCCTTCGCGGCCGCCTGTGCCTCGAAGCGCGCGCGCTGGTCTACCGGGTCCACCAGCTCTGAGAACGCGTTGGCGAACTCCCTCCCGGTGATGATGAGCTCGAACCGGTCCGTCAACTCCGGATCGTCATCGTTTCGACGCGCCAGCGGCGACGTCTCTGCTGGATGCATCGTCACGAACGTCGGCTGGACCAAGGTGTGCTCGACGAGCTTCTCAAACAGCTCGGTCAGAAGCTTCCCGGGGCCCCAGCCCTTCTCGACTGAGACGCCGTGCTTGTCGCATTCGGCGAGCAGGTCTGCGACCGGCGTATGCACCGAAAGTTCGCGCCCCGCGGCCTCGCTCACCAGTTCGGCCATCGGAGCGCGGCGCCACGGGCGCTCCAGCGAGACATCGACTCCCTGGTAGCTCAACTCAAGAGTGCCGAGCACCTCGCGGGCGGCGGCCGTGATGATCGACTCGGTGAGTTCGAGCATCGATGCCATATTGCCGAACGCCTGATAGGCCTCAAGCATCGTGAACTCGGGATTGTGGCGGGGACTCATGCCCTCGTTGCGGAACGAGCGGTTGATCTCGTAGACGCGCTCGAAACCCCCCACAAGGAGGCGCTTCAGGTAGAGCTCGGGCGCGATCCGCAGGTACAGCGGCATATCGAGCGCGTTGTGGTGGGTCACGAACGGTCGGGCCGAAGCGCCACCCGGAATGGGCTGAAGCATGGGAGTCTCGACCTCGAGATACCCCGCCCCTTCCATATGGCGGCGAATCGCGGCGATAGTGCGAAAGCGCGTCTCGAAGACGGCGCGCACCTCGGGGTTCGCGATCAGATCCACATACCGCCGGCGATAGCGCGTCTCGGTGTCCGTGAGCCCATGGAACTTCTCGGGCAGCGGCGCAAGCGACTTCGAAAGAAGCGTGACCTTCGTTGGCTGGATCGACAGTTCCCCGCGCCTTGATCGAAGCACCGTACCCGTCGCGCCGACCCAGTCGCCCAAGTCCAGATCCTTGGCGAACTCGAATCCTTCGTCACCCAGCACATTGATGCGACAGAAGAGCTGGATCTCGCCTGTCCCATCGCGCAGGACAAGGAACGCGAGCTTGCCCTGATCTCGCTTCGCGACCAGACGCCCGGCCACCGTCACGACGTCCTCGGTCTCGCCGCCCGGAACGAGCTCAGCATAGTCGCGCACCAGGTCGGCCACATGCGTCGAAACCTCGAACCCGTCGACATAGGCTTGCGTGCCAGAAGCGCGCAACGCATCAAGCTTCGCACGGCGCACTACGAAAGGGTCATCTTCCGGTGCAAGGGGTTCGATCGGCTCGTCGGCCATGGCGTCAGCGGGAGATCTTGATGATCTCGTACTCAATGACCGAGCCTCGCGGCGTGGTCACCTGAACCGTCTCGCCCTTCTTGTGACCGATGATGGCCTGCCCGACCGGGGACTCGTTGCTGATGCTGCCCTTGGTCGGGTCAGCCTCGGCCGAACCCACGACCTGGTAGTTGTGAACATCGCCGGTCTCGATGTCCTTGAGTTCAACGTGGCACCCGAGCATGACTTTGCTCGGCGCGCTCTTCGGCTTGGCGATGATCGTCGCATGGGCAAGAATCACGTTGATCTCAATGATCCGGCTCTCCACCCATGCCTGCTCGTTCTTCGCATCGTCGTACTCGGAGTTCTCCGAGATGTCTCCGAACTCCTTGGCCTCCTTGATGCGCTCCCCCACCTCACGGCGACGAACCGTCTCAAGGTGACGAAGCTCATCCTCGAGCTTCGTCTGGCCTTCAGGCGTAAGGGCGATCTCCTTGTGCATTAAGCGACTCCTGTGGACGGTGCCGCGCATGCGGCGGGGCTCGAGGGTAACCGTACGGGCTGCCCTGAGTTCACGGGCAGCCCGTCGAATGTCCACGAGAGTATAGCCGAAGCATCATCGATAGCAACCCGCACCCCGCCGCTGGCAGGTGAAGGGCCCGAGAAGGGCGCCTCGTGCCGGGCTACACCTTGGCGTTGTCCTCGCTCTTGACCTTGGTGTCGCCCTCGGTCTTGACCTCGGCCTCGTCCTTCCCAGGAACGGCGGCCTCGTCTTCATCGTCGTTGTCGCCGAACTTGCCGTCGACGCCGTCGCGGATGGAACGCATGGTCTTGCCGATGGTCTTGCCCAACTGGGGAAGACGCTTGGGGCCGAACAGAATCAGAACGATCACCAAGACGATGACCAGTTCCTGCCAGCCGATGCTTCGCAACATACTCGTCAGACCTCCAGTCGAAATCGGATAACGGCCGCATGCCGGGCGACCGCGTGAGTACCAGCGTTAGCGTACCACCTGAGTCGATGGTGCCGCCACGCCTTCTGCGCGCGACAGATAGTACAGGGTATGGAGCAACTCTCGAACCGGATCCGTGTTGTGGATCGTCACCTCTGCCGGAACGTTCACGAAGGCCGGCGAATAGTTGAGAATCACACGGATTCCCGCTTCGCACAGCTGGTCCGCTGCCGCTTGAGCGGATTCGGGCGGAACGGCGATGACACCGAAGCGGATGTTCTGCTGCGAGACCACGCGCGGCAACTCCGAAACATCCCGAACGATCAGGTCGGCCACCCGTTGCCCCACCTTGCGCGGGTCGGTGTCGAAAAGCCCCGCGACGATGAAGCCGCGTGCACGGAGGCCGTCGTAACTTGCGATGGCAGAGCCTAGATTGCCTGCGCCCAGAATGGCGACGCGGTGCGCGTGATCGGAGCCGAGAATGGTCTGAATACGGTCGATCAACTGCGACACGTCATAGCCGACACCGCGCGTGCCGAACGAACCGAAGTAGGTCAGATCTCGGCGAATCTGGGCCGCATTGACCTCCGCAAGCGAAGAAAGCTGAGCCGACGAGACGGTCTGCTCACCCTCGTGCCTCAAGTGGAGCAGGGCGTTCAGGTACTGCGGCAGACGCTCTACGACCCCCTGAGGTATCGCTTTTGGGTGGGAACCGTCGGCCACGTCGAGTGTCTCCTCGTATGCTAGAGGGCGCCCTGACATAGTAACAACTGTTACATAATTGAACAACCTCGGGAGGAGCCGTTCGCCGATCCTCGAAGCCTATCGCGCCGCGCGACCAAGCAGGCTACGTACGTCAGCCGGACGGCGGGCCCTCGATGAGTGCGATCACATCCGCTCGGGTCACGATGCCCACAAGGCGCCCCCCACCCGAGACGATCAGTGCCCCGGGTCGGTCCCCCGCAAGCCGCGGAACCAGCGCCTCGACGGGCGCATCGCTCGGAACCACGAGCGCGTTCAAATCCCGATTCGTGACGTCGATGGTCTTGACGAACGGCCAGTCGGCGCGGTCCACGCTCTTGACCTCGGGCAGGGTCACGAGACCGACGATCGATCCCTCGGAGATCACCGGGTACCGGGCATGGTGTCCACCGAGGAAGTGATTGTGTACCAACTCGTCCAGGGTCAGGTCACCGGACACGTACTCCGGGTTCGGGGTCATGACCTCGGCGACTGTTACGCCTTCGACGCGCGAGCGCACGAGTTGCTGGCGATAGGCCTGACCCGCAAGGGAGGCGATAAACCACCCTACAAGACCGAACCAGATCAGGCCGGACTGCCCGCCGACGACGCCGACCACCGCCCAGACGACCATCGTCCAGCCGATGAACTGGCCTGAGCGCGAGGCCCATCGGGTCGCCTTCAGAACATCGCCGGTCGCAGCCCACAGCATCGAGCGCAAGACCCGACCGCCATCGAGGGGGAAGCCCGGCAGCAGGTTGAACAGCGCGACGAAGAGGTTGATGCCCGCGAGGTACTCGAGCGGCGCCCAAGCCCACCATGCCGCCCCACCGGCCACCAGAGCCACGTAGCCATAGAACGACGCGCCGGCGATCAGCAGGCTCATCCCCGGACCCGCGGCCGCCATCAGGAACTCCTTGCCCGGCGAACGGGGCTCCTCGTCGATCTGGGCAACGCCGCCGAAGATGAACAGGGTGATCTTCTCGACGCTGCCGCCCTCTGCTTTGGCCACGAGCGAGTGGCACAGCTCGTGCGCGAGTATGGATGCGAAGAAGAGCAGAGCGGTAGTAGCGCCGACCACGGCGAACAGCCAGCGCGGCGCCCCCGCCGACTCCTCGATCGCCGGAAAGACCGCTGTGGCGAGGGAGAAGGCAACCAGTCCGAATATGACGAGCCAACTCAGGTTGATCTCGATGGGGATGCCGAAGACCCTGCCGATCCTTACCGACGGAATGTCGAACACGTTGCTCGGTCCGCCTTCCTGGCCATCGGGGCACGAGCGGTCGCCTTGGTCAGAATGCCGCGCCGTCCAGGGCGGATCCGCATCCGCAGGTCGACGTCGAAGGTAGCCGCGGAATCAGCCCATAGATGAGGCTCTTCACCTTGCTGTTGTTCTCGTTGAAGACCCGCACCACTTCCTCGTTGGTGACGGGAGGCACGCCATCCATCCCCGCGTCGTAGTCGGTTATGAGCGAGATGTTGAGGTAGCACATCTCCTGTTCGCGGGCCAGATAGCTTTCCGGGTACTGGGTCATGTTGATGACCTCCCATCCCTGCGCGGCAAACCACTTCGATTCGGCTCGTGTAGAGAATCGCGGTCCTTGGATCACGACGACCGTCCCCGTCGGATGAGCGGTGATCCCCAGATCGTTGGCGCATGAGATCGCGGTCTCGCGCATGACGGGACAGTACGGGTCTGCCGAAGAGACGTGCGTGGTGATGGGGCCGTCGAAGAACGTGTCCTTGCGGCCCCACGTGCGATCCACGAACTGGTCGCAGATCACGAAGTGTCCGGGCTCAACGTGCTTCTGAAGCGAGCCGCATGCGTTGGGACCCACGATCCGGCTTGCGCCAAGCTCCTTCATCGCCCAGACGTTCGCGCGGAAGTTGATCATGTGCGGAGGCAGCTGATGCGCCGCTCCATGCCGGGGCAGGAACCCGACGCTGCGACCCCCGATCTCACCCACCATGACCGGCGCTGACGGCGCGCCGAACGGCGTGTTGACTCGATACTCCTTCGGGTTGTCCAGCAGCTCGTAGAACCCACTACCGCCGAACACTCCGACCTCAATGCGGGGAAGCTCCACCATCGCGCTCGTCCTCCTGACGTCCTCGGTTGGTCCGTTGTGATTCTAGACGATACCCGACGGTCCCACCTTTGTGCGATCAGGCGCTGCGACGAACCTCGAGATCGTCCTCTGTCGCCCGGTACGGACGATCGTCCTCGACGGCACGCGGCGCGTGGAGAGGGCGCCTGAACAGGTTCGAGGCATCCGTCCACGTCTCATCTGCGCGCGTCGCACCTGCCAGGATCGTCGACAGACCGGCGGCCTTGGCGTCGAGATTGTCGACGTGATGAAGCAGCAGCGCCTCCAATGTCGCCGGGCGCTTCGGTGACCCCCACTCGAGTTCGCCGTGGTGAGACAGCATCACATGCCCCAACCGCAGGAGCACTGCAGGCTCCAGCCTCGCGTTCTGCGCCGCCTTCAAGACCCGCTGGTGCCCGAGTACCACGTGCCCCAGGAGGCGACCTTCGTCCGTGTAGGAGATCCCGCTCCCGGCGACCAGCTCATCGAGCTTGCCGATGTCGTGGAGCAGGGCGGCTGTGACGAGCAGATCGTGGTCCGCGCCCTCGTAGCAGGCAGCAAGCTGGGAGCAGAGCCCCGCAACAGCCACCGTGTGCTCTAGCAGGCCCGTGACGTATGCATGGTGGCTGGATTGGGATGCCGGAGCGACGCAGAAGCGGTCGAAGAGCCCCGGTTCGACGAATACCGCTCGCAGCAACCTGCGAAGTCCCGACTGCGTGATCGACTTCGTGATCCTGACGAACTCAGATTTGAGTTCATCTCCGTCACGCGGCCCGACGGGCAACAGGTCCGAGGAGTCCCACGTGGCGGCGGGAACGAGCGAATCCATGGCAAGGCGCTTGATACCTCGGTAGGAGGTCACCACGCCCGTTACCCGGGCCACCGCCCCGACAGGAATCTCGGACGCTGCGGGCCCTGGACGAAAGAGCACGGCTGGCATGGAGCCCGTCCTGTCCGCCAGCTCAAGCGCCAAGTACGCGTCTCCGTTGCGTGCGACACGCACCTCTTTGGAACGAACGAGCGCAACGGAATCGGTCCGCGCTCCGAGAGTCAGTTCTGTCAGGTACTTCGCCTTCATCGCTACCCCTCCTCTCCTGAATGGTTCAACGAGGAAGGTAGCAAGCAGCTCTGACACGCTTCAGCCGGCGGCCTTGATCCTGACCGACGCGCCCGCCTTGACTCTGAACCGATCGGCTGCACTTGCTCGGTTGAGTGCGAGCGTGAGCCATCCGGACGAATCCACGAGCGCGACCGGCTCGCCATCGAGCGCATCCGAGAACGTCAGCCCCGTCCTCGCGAGAAAGGTGTTGTGCCCGATACTCAGCTCGAGCACGTCGGCCTTGAGCCCGAGTGTCTCGACCTGGTCGGCCGCCACATTGGTTCGAATCGAACCGAAACGGTCGATGTCAAGAACCTCGGCAGCGACGGTGTCGCCCTCACGGCAAGCCTCTTCGAACGGAGCGGCCACGAGCGACTCCGGCGCGACGGCGTCACCCAATGAACCTGGATCGACGCCGCAGGCGAGTGCCGCCGCCACCGGCGCTAGGATATCGCGCGCGTGAAACGTCGCGAGCGGGCTGCGAAAATCGACCTTCGAGGAATCGATGACGAAGGCATGTGCGACACCACCCTGGCGACGGGCGGCAGGAATCAAAACGCCGTTGTCCGGACCCACGAGGAGCGTGCCGGACTGCGCCTGGACACAGACGTCGCGCCGCCCGCCTCCAACGCCCGGGTCCACCACGATCAGATGGATCGCATCAGGGACCTGGTGGACGCTGGAGGTCGCGACGGCAGCGCCTTGCCTGATGTCAAACGGGCGAATGTGGTGCGCCATGTCCACGACATGTGCCTGGGGACACGCTCGATGTATCACGGCATGACACACGCCCACCCACGTGTCATCGAGCCCGAAATCGGATACGAAGCAGATCAATGCCTGCACAACTACCCCCCAAGCCGAGCGGTCCGAGCAACTCCATAGTATCGTGGTACCCGATAAGGAGGCGCGCCGTGCCGTTTGCGAGAATCAGGTTACCGCTGATTGCCATCGTATCGCTCGTTCTTGGAGCTGCTGTGCTCGCCTCGGGCTGCCGATCCACAGAAATACGATTCGTGGAGGACGATCAGGCCTACGACGCGGAGTCGGTCATGCAACTGTTCGACGTCGCCGTACCCGCCTCACTGGCTTCGGCTGATGTCCGGGATGCGGCCAGGCTTCGACAGGCCGCGTTGACCGACCTGCGCGGTCAGGGTGGCGTCTCCGCCGAAGCGGCCGAGTTGCTCACTGCAACGTTCACCGCCGCCACGATCGGTGTTCCCTATTACGTCGAACGGGCTACGTATGAGGGTGAGGATGCGTGGCTGGTGCTCGAGGCACGCGGGCCGAAGGACGGCACGCTTTCAGGGCGCCGGCTGTGGGTCTTGAGGCTCGACGGAGACGTGATCCTGTCCACGCTTCTCTGACGTCAGGCACAGAGCTGGCGCCGATAGTCCTCGAGCACGTCTAGCGGGAACACCCGCGCCCAGTCGCGATCGATCTGCTCCCACACCGCTCGGGGGTCTCGACCCGATGCCGTCAGGTCGTCGATGACCGCCTTCAGTACGAACCGTGCCGAAACGTCTCGGGAGCCGGTGCGACTCGCCTCTCGCCGCACGACCGCCCAGAAGTACCGGCGCGTGCGAAGCCGAACTGCCTCACCGGACCGCGACGGGCACCTCGTCATCGCTTCGAACGTCGCCCGCGCGGCTCGATCGATGATCTCCGTCGGAACTCGGTGCTTGCGGCTGGCTGCGTCACAGACGCAATCCAACTCCTGCCGCACCGATACCACGAAACGCGTGTCGCCCATTGCTGCCTCCCTACGAACAAGTGTTCGCAGAAGCATAGCCCCGGGCTCTGACATCGCTACTCGAAGGGGAAGACCGCCGCCACTAAGTCACGATTGACTGCCATGTAGCCGGGCGTGAAGAGCTCCTCGCCTGAGCAAAGATCGGTGACGACGACATCCGTCACGGGAAAGAATCCCTTCACCTTGGCGTTGAGCGTATCGGTGAGTCGGCTCCCGGCGAGTACGTGGACATCCCCGACCACGCGCCATGAGCCGATGACCAAGACACACCGAATCTTGTCCTTCGATGCCTGCACCGTTTCCCCCTTACGTCGCGAATCCGCTTCGAATCTATCGCAAGCTGCCCACGAACGAAAGGGCGTCACCCGACGGAGCGCGCCGCTGCTTCCAGGAGTCCGCGACCCACTCCGGCGATCCACACCTCGAGAACGGCAAGACCAAACGCGATGGCCGAAGGCACCACAAGGTCACGGTAGCGGTGCGCCGCCCTGTCGAACGCGGGGAACATCCCGACGATGACAAGGTTGATGGCTGTCAGGGTTCCGAGGATCGCAAACACGACCAGAATCGGATACCCGACACCGAGTCGCGACCCGAATCGCCATAGCAGGGGCACAGCCGCCCCGGCGCTCACGAGCCATACGGCGAGCCTCCACCAAGGATCCAGGAGTCGCTCGGCCGATGGCTTGGCCCAGAGTACATCGTTGAGCATGGGCAGGATGAGCGCAGCGCACACGTAGCCGACCCCCCAGCCGCTCGTGAGTCTGAGCAGGTTCGTGGTCTCACGTACACCTGCGTAGGACGTCAGGCCGTCCCATCCCATGAACGCCACCGCAGCAGCCGTGACCACCCAGCCCACGGTTCCGGGGAAGATCCGTGGGCGATGGCGATGAAGCGCGGCGAGAACGACGAATGACACGATGAATCCGACGTAGATGCCGGTGTCTCGCGCACAGACGGGGACCTGAACGCCTCCGCCGAAGAAGGACCGCTCGGGAAGCTGGTGGCATAGGCCGTAACCCAGCCATTGAAGAAACTCCTCGAGCACCGAAACACTCCTCCCTGGAAACGGGAACGGCGGGCCGCCGCTGCGGCCCGCCGCCAGTTTCGATGGTCGGGATGGCGGGATTCGAACCCACGACCTCTCGGTCCCGAACCGAGCGCTCTACCAAGCTGAGCCACATCCCGGACGAGGCGCTATGCTAGCACGCCCTTCGAGGCACGCCAACCCCGAAGAATGGGGGCCTGGCTGCCGAAGCGGCCAGGCCCCCCTCAGAGCGAACACCCTGCGCTTTGGTTACATGAGACCCTTCTTCGCCAGGTTCACGTGGCAGTTGGCGCAGAAGGTCGGCTGGTGACACTCGAAGCACGGCTCAGCACCGTTCTTCTTCACCAGGTTCGGGTGATAGCGTACCCACGGCTTATCGGGGCTGTTGCCCTCGTGGTGACAGTCGTTACAGAAGGAGTCGCGGTGGCAGTTCGCGCACTGCTTCTTGTTGTACTGCTTCTTCTCGAACTGATCCTTGTGCATGAACTTCTGCTTCTCCGCATCGTTGATCTTGTGCGGCATCTCGAGCTTATGACAGCTCTTGCAGAACTTCGAGTTCGGGAGCTCTGCCGCAGCGCCGGCGTGGCAGTACGTGCAGATCTCTCCGTCCTTCTTGTACAGAGCAACGTGCTGAGCGTCCTTGGACGAGAAGTCACGAGTGAACTTGCTGTTCTTGTGGGAAGCGGGAACCACCTTGCGCTGCTGGTGGCACTTCACACAGTCGTTCTTCTCATGGCATTTCTCGATGCATCCCGCAGGCTTGTTCGTGTTGACCGAAGTTCCGTGCAGCGACATCCACGACTTCGTCGTCGACGAATCGATATGGTGGCAGTTGCTGCACAGCTCAGGCCACGCGTGGCATTGGACGCACGGTTTCGGGTTCTTCTTGGAGCTGACGTGGTTCGTCTTGAACTCGGCGGCGTGCGGGATCTCCGTCTTGTGGCAGGCCTTGCAGAACGGTGCCTTGGTTCCACCGTCGCCGTGGCAGACCTCACACGACTCGATCGACTTCTGCGCATCGAGTGCGTGCTTCGCCGAAGCCGCTGCGGGCTTCTCGCCGAACGTGGTGAGCGCGCCGGGGTACTTCGGCTTCGTCCAGTACTGCGCGTTGTGCGAGTCGGGCACGACGTTCTTGCCCGTGTGGCAATCCACGCAGAACTTCTTCGGGTGGCAGTCAAGGCACGGCTTCACGCCCGACTTGGCAACGGCCAGCGGGTGCTGCTTCTGGGTCCAGGGCTGGGTCTTGCTGAACTCCCACCCAACTGCGGTTCCGTGGTGACAGCTGTCGCAGAAGGCGGTCTTCTCGTTCTTGCCGTGGCACAAGACGCACTTCTCGGGCTTGGCCTCGGAGATGACCGGGTGGCCCGCCTTGTCCTTGGGCTCCTTGGGCTCTCTGAACTCATCCGGGTGCGGCATCTCCATGCCGTGACAGTTGGTGCAGAATGTCTCGACGTGGCACGTGCCGCAGTAGAAGATGGAGTCGACCTTCGGAAGGAAGCCGCCGACGCTCTCGCTGTCGCTGTTGCCGTGCTCCTTCTGTGCCTCGAGAACCCCCGGCACCTCCTCCTTCGTGACTGACTCGTGCACCGCGCCCCCGCTGGCATAGGCCTTCTCAGGGGTCAGGAAGCTGCCCTCCTTCTCCTCTGCAGGGGCAGTGCTCTCGGTGCTCTCCTTCGAGCCCTCTTCGCCCTCTTCGCCCTCTTCGCCCTCTTCGCCCTCTTCGCCCTCTTCGCCCTCATGGCCACTCGCGGCGGCGTCGGACTCAGCCTTCATCTCCAGGGCCATCTCTGCATGGCCCGCAGGATAGAAGCCCTTCTCCTTGTGATTGTCCGGCTTGAGCTCGAAGTCCGCCGGATGACAGGCCACGCACGCTCCTGGTGCCGCAGCATCCTTGCCCAGGTCGTGGCAGCGGAAACACGCCGTCATCGACATGAAGTCATCGTGCTTCTGGTTCGGCTTGCCTGTACCGGGGTCGGTCAGCGTGAGCTCGAAGTCCTCACGATGCGCGATGCGGTTGTGGCACACAGAACACGCCGCGTTGACCTCGGCGTGGGGCTCGTGCTCGATCTTGATGCCCTTCGACGGCGTGATCACGCGGTTCTTCAAGTTGTGGCACTGCGTGCACTGCTTGGATGCCATCGACAGAGCGACATGGGACTCTGCGTTGAGCGGCAAGTGGAAGTTGTCCGTCACCGTCAGGTACAACTCACCGAGTGCCTCTGCCTTGTGGAGGATGAACGTCACCGGATCCGCGTTCACGGGCATGTGACATGCCATGCACGAGACCTCAGAGTGTGACGAACGCTGATACGCGATGATCGAGTCGTCCTGAACCTTGTGGCACACCTCGGCACAGAACCACCGGGTAGAAGTCACCCCCAGTGCAACGATCATGACCGCTGCAAGCACCAGGACAGCAACGCCTGTCCAGATGATGAAGCGCGGTCGGCGCACCGGGTCCTTGAACCCGGCCAGCGAGATCTTGGGCATACGCGTCTCCTAACTCCGTCGGACAGCGCCGGCAGCGCATGCCCCCTCCAAGCCCCAATTCACAGAAACTCTATAAGAACCTGACCGCGTGAACAACCAAGAATCAACGCGACATCCCTCTGGCTTCGACGCGTCGTCGAAACGTCCTGCCAAAAGCACTCGACTTCTAGGCACGGCCGCCGAGGCTGTCGTGCGCTTCTGAACCTGCCGAACTAGTGCACGAGCAGCGTGTCGGCCAGCCGATTGAGCTCTGAGATGGCGCCTTGGATCTGCCTCGATGCTTCTGCTGCCTGCGTCGAGACCTGGGCCATCTCACGCATCGAGATGACGACCTGATCGGATGCGGTCCGCTGCTGCTGGGTGGCTATCGAGATCTGCTTGGCCGAGTCGGTGGTCTCCTCGACCTGCTGAACGATCTTGTCCAGTGAGCCCGCCGTGCGCCGAGCCAGCATCTTGCCCTCTTCGACCTTCTTCTGGGCTCGCTCGGTCGACATGACGAGGGCGCTTGCGCTCGACTGGATCTCCCGAACGACCCGGCCGATCTCAGAGGTCGACTCGGTGACGGAGTCCGCAAGCTTGCGAATCTCCTCCGCGACCACGGCGAATCCCTTGCCCGCCTCGCCCGCACGAGCCGCCTCGATGGCGGCGTTCAGGGCCAAGATCTTCGTCTGCTCTGCGATCTCGTCGATGATGACGAGCACGCGACCGATCTCCTGGCTACGCTCACCCAACTGGAGAATGCGGTCTGACGATGCCTGCGTGGACTCACGGATCTCCTCGATACCGGCTGCCGTGTCGGCCACCGCCTGCATTCCCTCTTCGGCACTGGCCAGCGTGCGTTCGGCCACGGCAGCCACGTTCTGAGAGTTGTCCGCGATCTGCTTGGATGTCTGCGCGAGCTCTTCGACCGTGGCGCTGGTCTCACTCACGGCCGCGGCCTGCTGCGCGGACCCGGAGGCCTGCTCTTCGGTCGCGGCCAGCACCTGCGACGTCAATGCTCGCACGTCGTTGTTGACCGCTTTGGCCTGACCGAGCATGCCAGTGACCTCACCGAGCAGGCGCAAGACCTCGCCCTGCATGTCCTCGCAATCACCTTCGCACGTCACATCGATGCCGAATCGCTCGCGAGCGCCGTCGAGGACCTGTCGAAACATGCCCTCGCCGACCTTCGCGGCGACCAGCGCGCATCCGACGCCCAGCAGCACACCGGCGGCGATGCACATCAACCAGAAGGTGATGTTTGCCGCAGTGCTCTTCGGCTCCACGAAGAAGCTGGCGAACAGGGGGAAAGCGATTCCTACCACGACGCCGGCGCCGCCCATGTAGAGCATGAGCTTGCGCCGGGTCGAGCCCAACCTGCTCGTTCGTGCCACGCAGACCTCCAGTCCGCCGTACATCCCACTCGGAGACATACTACCAGCACGCGAAGCGACGGATAAGGTGCGCCAAGGAAATGCGTGCCGCGGGTTGCACATGGCATACCCCATGGGGTATTATGCTCACCTAGGAGCTCCGCCCTCTTCCCGAAAGGAATGCCCCGGATGCCAGCGATCAGTATCGAGAACACATCGTGTGACCGGTCCCCCGGGTGCCCCGCCCGTCGCGTCTGCCCCAAGGATGCTATCGTTCCTCTTGCAGGAGGATCGTATCCCGGCGCCAACGGGTACACCGTCATAGATGAGAAATGCGCCGGTTGCGGAATCTGCATGCGGGTCTGTGCAGGCGGAGCCGTCCGCTTCAACTGACAGGAGCGTCAACGTGACTGAACCCATCATCGTCGAGGTGTACGACGTGCCCTCCCCCGCTGACTGTTTCTCCGGCGGTTGAGGCCCCTCTTGGTCTCCGGAGGAGATCACAGCCATCATCCGCACCGAACTCGAGCGGCGCTACGGCGATGAAGCTCGGGTTCTGTACCACAACGTACAGCTGGCTGACGAACGCGCTGAGCACTCCGAGGTGGTTGCCCAGATCGAGCAACGCGGACTGATGTACCCCGTGACTTCGGTCGACGGAGTGCTTGTCTACGATGGGGCCGTCAGCTACCCCGCGATCATGCGCGCAGTCCAGAACAAGGTGGCCGAGCGCGCGGAGCTCGCGCAAGCCTGACCGTCCGGTCACGGGAAGTAGCCATCAGACGTCGGTGCGCGCTGCGATCCGGTCCCTGAAAAGCCCGATCAGGCCGTCGTCGAGGAATCGGTCCCAGCCGTTGGAGCCCTCGGGCGCCAAGCCAGCGTCGTAGTCACGCCTCAGACGAGGGTCCCGAAGTACCGCGTACGCCTCATTGAGACGCTGCATCCGACGCGTGGCACTCCGCCCCGCCCCCGGATTCACATCGGGGTGATACTTCAGCGACAGCGCCTTGTACGCACGCTCGATGACCTCGGGCTCGGCATCGCGTGTCACCTGGAGCGTGCGATAGTGGTCCACGCGCTCGAGCCTCTCTTCAGGCAGCCGCACCTCAGTGCAGCGTGCAGTTTTCTCCCGGAACCCGACCCGGCTCGAGGTATATCTCAACGGGCCGAGGGCATCGACGGTTCGCGATGTTCATCGAGTCCGTGCACACGGTGACCCTCACCTGGTTGCCCACGCTGGGCGCCGTGACTATCGGAGCCGAACGGTTCTTCTTCACGCCTCGCATGAATGCAGCCCATATCTTCGCGGGGAAGCTACCGCCTGTCACGCGAGTTCCGTGAACGTTGGTCATGTCCACCTGCGCATCAGGGTACCCGACCCAGACGGCCGTCGACACATCCCCCGACCATCCCACGAACCACGCATCGCGGTGGGACTGTGTCGTCCCGGTCTTGCCGGCCGCCCATGCACCTATCTTGGCCGACGTGCCGGTACCCTTCTCGATCACGTCGTGCAGTATGAGGGCGGTCTTGAGGGCTACCTCACTGTCGACGACCCGTTCGGCCACGGCGTCTGGCTCATAGATGACAGCCCCCTGATCGTCGGTGACCTTGGTCACGCCGCTTGGCGCAACCCTCATCCCACCGTTGGCGAGGGTGCCGTACGCGGACGCCATCTCCAGCGGCGAGACACCTGTCTTCAACCCACCCAGCGCAATCGCCGGGTCCGCGTTCAGCGGGGTGGTGATTCCGAGACGCTTCGCGACCTCGACGACCTTCTTGGGCCCGACCTCCATGATGAGACGCGCATACACCGCGTTGACCGACCAGCTCGTCGCCGCCCTCAAAGTCAGCTTGCCGCTCGTCCGCGCGTTCTCGTAGTTCTGCACTCTCCAGACTCCGTCTTTGACGCGGACAGAGTAGGGCGCGGCGCTGTACACCTTCTGAGGATTCACACCCTTCTCGAGTGCCGCCACGAGAACGAACGTCTTGAAGGCAGAACCGGGCTGACGACGCCCCTGGGTAGCTAGGTTGAACTGGCTCTTCGAGAAGTCGCGACCGCCCACCATGGCAAGGACGCTGCCGTCCGAGTGGCGCAGCGCGACGATGGCCGTCTCCGGGTCATCGGGACGGTTCAGAAGTCGTGCGCTCTTCTCCGCAAGCCGCTGCAGCGAGGGCTCGAGCGTCGTGTGGACCCTCAGTCCGCCCGCGAACACCCGTTCTGAACCAAGCCTCTCGACCAGGTCGCGCTTCACGTACTCGACGAAATGCGGCGCGACCGTCGGTACATCCGCCTTCGGCGCAAGCTTGACGCCGTCCTTGCGCGCGCCCTGTAGCTCGTCGCGCGTGATGTACCCCTGTTCGCGCATCAATGTCAGAACCAGGTCCCGCCGACGCCGTGCCGCTTCAGGATCGTTCGTCGGGTCGTAGCGCGTCGGTGACCGAATGATTCCCGCGAGCGTCGCGCTCTCGGCCAGACTCAGCGCGGAGGTGCTCTGACCGAAGTACCGGCGCGCAGCACTCTCGACGCCATAGGCTCCGTTGCCGAAGTACACCGTGTTCAGGTACGTCTCGAGCACGCGATCCTTGTCCGCACGGGCCTCGAACTCGTAGGCGAGCAACGCTTCGCGGACCTTACGGTCGAGGGTGCGCTCCCCTTCGGTGAAGAGCAGCTTCACCAACTGCTGGGTGATAGTGCTGCCGCCCTGCCGAACCTCCCCTGCCTGCGTATTGGCTCGGAGTGCCCGGATTATGCCCTCCACGTCGACCCCGTTGTGCTCCCAGAACCTGCGATCCTCGGCTGCCACAACGGCATTGCGGAGGTGTATCGGCATGTCCTTGTAGCTGACGATGGTTCGATCCTGCTCGCCATGCCATTCCGCGATCACCGTGCCGTCTGATGCGTACACCACAGACGTCTGGGGCGTGTCGAGCGCTCGGGGGTCAACCTCCAGATTCGGGAGCGTCTGCGAGACGTTGAACAGGTAGACGGCGAGGGTCAGCGTGATCACCACCGTCGCGACGAGCACGCCAGCGGTCACCTTGAGTGCCGTGCCGACGCGCTGTGACAGCGACATCGGCTCCTCCGTTCACGTCGGGTACACTTGCCGTCGATAGTCATGGACGCCGCGCGCAACGCCCGTGGGCAGCCGCGCAGGTCGGCAGAGACGGCCCGAGTATGGTAGCACGCAAAGAGGGTGCCGAACCGCCCGCGCGGGCCCTTGTGGCCCGCGGTTTTCAGGCGTGGCGCCGCTGGTTGACGAGCGTCTTGAACCTGCCCGCGAGAGTCTACCGCTCTGCGGGCGCACAAACGCAACGACCCCCCACAGCCGACACCCGCATGCTCATCGGGGGAGTGACGTGTCTGGTTGCCGGGGCACTCGCTCGTATGCTGATGGCCGACCCGGGTCCGAGCACCGCGCTCGCCACTATCGCGGCCCTGACTTCGGTTGTCCTGGCAATCGGACGCTACGCCCTGCTTGCGCTGACGCTGCGCAGACGAACCACCCCCTTGGCTGACATCCGCTTCGCATGGTCGTGCGGTCTCATCCCCTGGATTGCGGCGGTCGGCCCGGTACTGGCAGCTGTGGCGTGGGCGGCCTCCGGGGTCGTCACCTATCGGGTACTTCGCGGCCGCCTGGTGACGGCACCCGATGCGTGGCGTGCGGTCGGATGGGCGTGGGGAGCACACGCGGCCATCGTCATCATCGCCTGGTTCGCGCGCAACGCCTGGGTCGCCCTGCTGCTGGCCGAGTAGCGGATCGGCTACACCGGTGCCGGCTCGATCGTTGCGCGAGCACCGATCTCAGCCACCACCACCCCGCCGATGACGAGCGCCACGCCCACCAGCTGCAGCGGTTCGAGCGCGGACTGCTCCGGCAGAAAGACCCTCGCAAGGACTATCGTGAAGATGGGCTCGAGCGTCGACACGACCGCAGCCTGGGAGGGCCCAAGCCCGCGAATGCCCTCCAGATACAAGACGATCGCCGCGAACGTGGGCACCAGCACGATGGCCGCGAGCAGCGCCCACGTGATGGTCGACCACTCAGAGGTGGAGAGCGCCGCCAGCCCTCCGCCCCCAACGGCGAGGGCCGCTGGCAGAACGGCTGCGATTCCGAATGTGTAGGCCATCATCGTCAGCCGCGAGCGGCCGGGAAGCCATCGATGCGACAGCAGGTTGAACAGCGTGTAGCCCACGGCAGCGCCCAGCCCCAACAGTATCCCGGGCAGCGACGCATAGATATCCCCGCTCCCGACCCCCAACACAAGAGCGCACCCGGCGAAGGTGGCACACACGGCCAACGTCGCGGCCCGAGTCGGTCGTTCGCCCAGAAACGCCCAGCCCGCGATGGTCACGAACGCGGGATACGCGTAGAGCAACACCGCCACCACCGCGGCATCCGCATACAGCAGCGCGAAGAAGAAGCACACCGAAGCCGCTCCGTACCCGGTCAGCGCAAGCGCCGCGAATCTGCCGACGTCGCCAGCCGGGACCCTGAGGGAACCCGGATCGCGGATCTGCGCCACCGTCGCAAGGAGTGCTGCGGCGATCACGAAGCGCCAGGCAAGCAGAGGGAGCGGCAGTGCGCCCGAGTCGTACGCAAGCGGCGTGAGAATCGCGAGCGTGCCGAAGCAGGCTGCCGATACGACCACCGCGACAAGGCTCCAACGACGCGACACGCGCAGTACCCCTCTTCCTAGCACGCAGAACGGAAAGCCACGCAACGCTCGCACCTCGACGACATCGCGTCAAGCAGGGTGGTAGACTCGCGCGGTGAATCACTCGCCTGAAACCCAGGACGCGTTGCCGCGACCACACGACCGCTCTTTGCGCTGGCCGATGGCGGCTTCAGCGCTCTGGGCCGCAGCCATCTTCGCCGTGTCTTCGGTTCCCGGCTCGAACGTTCCCGGGCGTTTCGGCTACCTGGCCCACTTCGTTGAGTACGGAGTGCTGGGAGCACTGCTCGCGGTGGGGCTCGGCCGCCGGAGAGATCCCGTCGGACGCGCGCTTGTCGCGATCGCCCTAGCGTCCGCGTACGCCGTTACCGATGAGATTCACCAGTTCTTCGTACCCGGGCGCTCGACCGACCCGCTGGACTGGCTTGCCGATACGGCCGGCGCGCTTGTCGCCGTGGCGATCGTCAGCAGCGTCACTGCATGGCGCCACAGGCGTAGACCAGATCAGTAGACGCCGCTCTCGGCGGCGGAATGCGGATCTATCCCGAGGTGCCTGACTTTGATCTTGAAGTCGTGCGCGTTGTTCGCCATGGCGACAGCGTCGTCGAGCGTGATTCGCCGATCCTGGTACAGCGTGAGAAGTGACTGGTCGAACGTCTGCATCCCGTAGTAGTCGCCCTCTTCCATGGCATCGCGGATCAGGTACGACTTCTCAGGATCGGTGATGTACTCGCGGATGGTGCCCGTCATGACCAAGACCTCGACCGCCGGCACGAGCCCGCCGGATATCGACGGGATGAGCCGCAACGAGACGATTCCCTTGATGGTCGCCGCCATCATGAGACGAACCTGCTTCTGCTGGTACGGCGGGAAGAAGTCGATGATTCTGTTGATGGTCTCGGTGGCATCTATCGTATGCAGCGTCGACAGAACTAGGTTGCCGATCTCGGCCGCGGTCAAAGCGGCTGACACGGTCTCATGGTCACGCATCTCGCCAATGAGGATCACGTCCGGATCCTGACGGACCACATGGCGCAAGGCGTCGGAGTAACTGTCGGTGTCGATGCCGATCTCACGTTGATTGACGATGCACTTCTTGTCCTCGTGCATGACCTCGATGGGATCTTCGATCGTCACGATGTGACCCTCGCGGGTGCTGTTGATGTGATCGATCATCGCGGCGAGGGTGGTGGTCTTGCCGGATCCCGCGGTACCGGTCACGAGGATCAGTCCGCGCGCCTCGTCAGCAAGCCGACGGATGACGGGGGGCAGGCCAAGATCTTCGAACGACGCGCGATCGGTTGCGACCCGACGCATGGTGATGCCGACACTCCCCCGCTGATGAAAGACGTTCACACGGAAGCGCCCTACACCGGACAGCGAGTAGGCGAAATCGATCTCGCAGTGGTTCTCGAACGAACGTTGCTGCAGTTCGTCCATCATGCCTGTCGCGAGCATGTGCGTCTGCTCAGGCGACAGGGGGTCCATCTCGCTGATGACAACCAACTTGCCGTTGAGCCGGACGGCTGGCGGTGACCCTGCCTTCACATGCAGGTCCGAGCTTCCGAGGTCAGCCATGTATTTGAGCAGCGCGTCAATCTCCGCCATCGGATGTCATCTCCCGGATCTGAGCGGCGGCACAGGGCACCATCTAGTCTAGCCCAGGAAGCCCGAATGCGCGCCAGAGAGTTCAGGCGCAGGACCGACTCGCGGGCGACGGCGGTCGCTACGGGCGACAGGCCCCCGCGTAGTCCCCGCGCGCCATTGACGAGATCTTGACGACGTCGCCGGTCCGCGGCGCATGAATGTACATCCCGCCGCCGACGTACATGCCCACGTGACGGATCGGCGAGCCGAAGAAGACGAGGTCGCCGGGTTGCAGATCGGATCGGCTGACACGCTCACCGGCGTGGATCTGTGCGCGGGAGGTGCGGGGCAACGAGACACCGACCTGGCGATACACGAACGAGGTCAGGCCCGAGCAGTCGAACGAGTTCGGCCCGTTGGCCGCCCACACGTAAGGCGCACCAAGGTAGCGCTTCGCGATAGCGACGACCTCGCTGCGAGGGGCCCGCGTCGGCGGGGGGAAGCTGCGATCGGGCTGGCTCACGAAAGAGGAGGCCTGGACGCGGCGAGCCGCCTCCTCTGCGGCCCGGAGTGCGGCGATCTCAGCTTCAAGACCGCGCAGTTTGGCCTTGCGCTCGGCCAGCTGACTCTCAATCGAGCGCTTGTTGGCCTTCATCACCGCGACCTGCTTGGCCGCGGCACGCTCCTTTGCGGCGACCTGGTCGCGCGCCTTCTTCGCCTTGACACGGAGCCCCTTGAGCTCAGAGATCGACTCCGCGTCGCTCGTATTGAGATCCTTGAGTATGTCCCAGGTCGACGCGAACTCCTCGAAAGACTCCGTTCCGAAGAGCACGGTCACGAAACCAAGTTGTCCTTGGCGGTACATGCTGTTCGCGCGCTGGTTCAGATGCCGTTGAACGACACCCATGCGCTTCTTGACCTTCGCGAGTCGCTTGGTCGCAGTGCGCTTCTGCGCCACGAGGGAACCATGCCGCGACGACGCCTCGTTGTAGCGCTCAGCGGCCACCTCGACGCGAAGATCGAGGTTGTCCACCTGCGACTTGACCGCCCTCGCCTGATCCATCTTGCTGGCAGGAACGGCAGATGCGGGGACTGTTGAGATAAGCATCGCGCACGCGAGTGCGAGTGCGACTATCGAGGTGCGGCGGGTAGTCAGTTCGTTTCCTCCCTGGCTGTTCGGGCGCAGTTGCGCCCGTGAGATTCTATCATGATGACGCCTCAGTCGAACACGACGCACACGGCATCGAGCACCCTCACGGCGGCCCGCTGCAGTTCATGTTCGCTGAGCCGGATGGCCTCAGGAATCTCCATCACCACCTCAGGGGTGGCTCTCGGATCGCTCCTCAGGGCAACCGCCAATCGCGATGCGAGGGTCCCGGTGCCGTCCACATGCACGATCGGACGACGCTCATCAGCATCTACCATGCCGCTCGTGCACAACCGCAGCACCAGACGCGCATCTGCCGATGCGTTTTCGCCCGGATCGAGCAGGATGCAGCGCGATTCGGGGGCGGTGGCAACCGCAAGGTTCACGATGCGCTCGGCGATGAGAGCGCCCGTCGAGTCGAACCCGGCGACGGCGAACACGAGGCCCTCGAGCACCGCAGCGGCCCGTGCCGCTGCGGGCCGCGCGGCAGAATGCGACCGCTGATCCTTGCCATCCCACACATGTCGCAGCGCCATGAGCGCACCGACGGTGTCGTCGCCGGCGATTCCGTCCGGAACCAGACCTGCGTTCTTCTGGAACTCGACGAGCGCGCGTTCCGTAAAAGACCCGAAGATGCCATCGAGTTCGCCACACGCGAATCCGAGCGCACTGAGGGCGCCTTGCAACGTTGCGACATCGCGCCCATGAAAGGATGGCAGGCGAAGGTACAAAACGCGATCGCCCAGAGTGAACGTGGCGTCCACAAGGGCCGACCAGGTTTGGGGCCCCACGACGGCGTCCTCCGCGATACCCGCGCTGTCCTGGAAGGCTCGGAGCGCCGCCTCGGTCTGGCCGAGGAACACCCCGTCCACACCCGTCGGGCCGAGATCGTATCCCAGCGCTCGCAAACGCCTCTGTATGTCCTGAACGGCCGGGCCACGATCGCCCGGTCGGATTGGGTTCAACGTCAGAGTCCCCCTCGTCTTTCAGCGCCCGGGGCCGTAGCTACCCCTGAACCGATCCACCCGTCTTCGCAAGGCGCCGTCGATGCGCGTCGCATCGCGCAAGAATCGCCGGACCTCGAGATCGAGCACCTGATCCGGATGGTAGCGGCACCCGTCGAGGCACGGATCGCCGTCGCAGTCTATCACGCGGGCCTGAGCGAACGCAGTCAGCAGCGGTGCGACGCTGGAGGCGGACAGACCGGTCGCCCGACCGACAGCGGGTGCCGGGACGACCTCATCGCGATGCCGGTCGAAGAAGGAGATGACGTCACGAGCCGCTAGGGCGGTATCGCGGTCATCGGCCAGTATGGCAAGCGCCTGACGCAGGCTCATCCCTGCATCTCCCTCGACGATCGAGTGTACGCCGGCTCTAGCAGGTAGCCGACTCGACCCTGTTCTTGCCTGCTCGCTTCGCCCGATACATCGCAGCATCGGCCTCGTCGAGCAGCCGTATCGCGGACTGAGCGTTGAGCGGGAAGGCCGCAACGCCGATGGACACCGTTCGTCCCGCGCTTTTCGCGCAGGACTCGTCAGCATGAAGCTCCTCGACTTCGCGTCTGATGCGCTCCGCGACAGCGTGGGCGCCCTGACAGTCGGTCTCGGGCAGCAGCACCACGAACTCCTCACCGCCGTATCGCGCGGCGATGTCCATCTCTCTCAGGTTCTGGCCGATCACGCCTGCCACCCGTTTGAGCACGTCGTCACCCTGGATATGCCCACACGTGTCATTGAAGATCTTGAAGTCATCGATATCGAGCATGATCACCGCGAGCGTGTGCCCGAAACGCCGCGCGCGCTTGAACTCCTCCTCGAGGCGCTGCTGGAAGTAGCCATGGTTGTACATCTCGGTCAGGCGATCGGTCACCGACAGCCGCTCGAGCTCGCCATGAAGCAACGCATTCTGCAGCGACAAGGAACTCTGGTTTCCCAGTACCTGCAGGCGCTCGAACTCTGCCGGAGTGAGCTCTCTGCGCGTAGCGGAGGACATGATCATCACTCCGAATACGTTCTGCCCGGCACGCAACGGAACGGCGGCCTGGCTCACGGCGTTGCCGGGATCCAAGACCCATGCCGCCTCCTCCGACCCCGGGTCCACGTCGGTCATCAGCGCGGGCCCATCACGGAAGACGCGCCCAAGCAGTGTCTCTGCGACGGGAACCACGGAGCGGAACGCGGACTCGGGTCGCCCTTGAGAGGCCTTGAGGTGAAGCGTCCAATCCAAGCGTCTGAACAGATACACACAACTGATCTCAGCACCGAGAATGCCGTTGCAGCCGTCGACGATGAGCGAGCACACGTCGCTGACGGAGGTGTAGCTGGTCAGCGCCTTGAAGAACTCGTGGGTGAAGAATATCTCGGCCAGACGACTCTCGAGCTCCTGGTTCGCGCGCTCGAGCGCCTCCTTGGATGACTGAAGGCGCCGCTCGTGGCTGCGGATCTTGTCGTAGGCGACCTGGAGCTCGACGAACAGCTTCTCCTGCTCCTCGCCGCGCTTCTTGGCGACGAGCAGGTCCCACACCAGCTCAGATCCTGCGGCGCTCACTATGGCCACGCTATCCGGACGATTCGATTCGAGCTGGGCGCGTGCGCGCGCATCCTCGGACAGGTCCACGATCAGATCCAGACCCGGGACCTGGAAGAGCTCGGTCAGGTCGGTAGTCGAGTAGATGCCGAGGTCTGCCGCAAGCCGCATGCACGGCAACGTCGAGAAGGGGGAGCAGACCGCAAGCACGTCGACGTTGTCCAGATCGTTCATCAATCGAAGCATCGAGGCCGCACGGGAGCCGCCGCCGACGACTGCAATCGCCAAGCGCCGTGTGACACCGCCTGCCGGTGCACCGGAATGGATATCCATGCTGTCCATGATCGTCATAGTACTAGCAACCAGTCTTCAGAGTCGGATGATGCCGAACTGATAGCTGCGCACGAGCACTTCTCCGGTCTCCAGAAAGAACTCGACGGTTCTGGCGTGCGCTTCCCCGGTATCTTCGGCCAGTAGGGGGATCGACATGAGCGCAAGCTGGCGTTTCACCTCGGACACGTTGCGGCCTCCGATGCCCGCGATGGCGGTTTCTCCGCGAAACATCGCGGCGCCGCCGGCGATCTTGGCCTGCAAACGTCGCTTCAGAGTCCCCTCTCTCCGAAGCATCTCGATCATGGCCACAATAGCCGTGTCGGCGAACCTGCCGGGCTCAAACTGAGCCCCGCCGTTCTCGGGGGCGTTGGGCAGCATCACGTGAGCAAGACAACCACGGCGCATGAAGGGGTCGTGCAGCGCCACGGCAACACACGAGCCCAGCGCTGGCGTCAACAGGCGCTTCGGGGCCTGACCCATCCCGATCTCACCGATTCCAATCTCAATGATGTCGGGGTCGCGGTTCAGCGGGAACACGCTATCCGGGAAAGGCGAGTCCACCCTCGTCACAGACCCAGCCGCCTCAAGATGACCATGAGACTATCCGGGTTCGGCACGAAGAACAGGGCTGCCTCCACAGAGTGCTGCTCGTCGATGAAGGCAGTGCGGACCACGACCGCCTCCGTGGCCTCCATCCCCACCTCGGTGATCACCGCCTCGAGAAGCGCGCCGGCCATGTCGAACGCCATTGCCGGGCCCGAGGGAAGCACGTCGATGTCGGTCATGCGCGCCACCGCAGCAAGGTACGCCGCGATGAGGATGGATGCGACATGACTGAACAGCGCTTCTTCGTCCTTCCCCATCGACTTCGCCGTGCCGACCGGATGGCCATGCATCAGGTCCACCACCGAGAGCGCGTTGTCACGCTCAGCCATGAACAGTATGCCTCCGGTGAGGTCGCCGAGCAGTTGCGCGTACACCGCGCCCACGAGTCGCTCGGGTCCGCCGAACAGATACGGCACCTCAGCAAGCTTCAGTATGTCCAGCCGCGGGACCTCCAAGGCCACCGGCCGGTCAACGAGCTGCGATAACGCTGTGGCCGCGTGACCTGCACCGATGCCGCCGATCTCGCGCAGCGCATCCAGCTGTAGGGGAGTGAGACTGTCGAGCTGCATCGTCATCCTTCGGTTGAGGAGAGCACGCGGAGGTCGAGGATGAGAATCACGCTGCCATCCCCGAGTATCGTCGCACCGGAGAAGCCGCGTTGGTCGCGGAAAAGCCCTGACAGCGGTTTGACCACGATCTCTCGGCGCCCGACGATGCCGTCGACGTGCAGCGCCCTTTGCTGGGCGCCCGACTGCACCAACACGACCGCGGAACGCGGCTCTGGAAGCGTCGCCGGTGACGCATCGTACAGGATCGCATCGAGCCGCTGGAGTGGTACCACCTCGCCGTCTCGTAGGACAACCACCAACGAGCCGTCGACCGTCTCGATTCTGACATCCTCTGCGGAGAGCACCTCGTCCACGGAGGCCAGTGGCATCGCGAACACGTGCTGGTTCGCCTCCACGAGCAAGGCCTGCACGATGGCAAGGGTGAGCGGAAGACGCAGGATGAACTCGGTGCCGGCCCCATGGACCGAGAGAATCTGCACCGTTCCACCGAGGTGCTCCACCTTGCCCTTGACCACATCCATGCCCACGCCTCGGCCTGACACCCTGCTCGTCGCATCCATCGTCGTGAAGCCCGGCAGGCACGTCATGTCCAAGATCTCTGAATCATCGTAGTCACAGCGCTCAGCCTCTGTCACAAGGCCCCGCTGCACCGCTTTGGACCAGACCCGCTCCACGTCCATGCCCTTGCCGTCGTCACTCACGACGATGGCGACGTGATCTCGCTCGCGCGACGCCGTCAACGAGATGCGCCCTATCTCTGGCTTGCCCGCGGCAAGCCTACTGTCGCTGGACTCGATACCGTGATCGATGCAGTTGCGCAGAAGGTGCACCAACGGATCACCGATCTCGTCGAGTACGGTGCGATCGAGCTCGATATCGAGGCCGTCCATGCAGAACTCGATCTTCTTGCCGAGTTCGTCCGCAAGGTCGCGAACCATGCGCGGAAAGCGGTTGAAGATGTTGCCGACGGGAACCATGCGGGTCTGCATCACTTCGTACTGCAGATCGGTGGAGATGCGCTGGAGCTCATCCACGGTCTCGACAATCTCGGCGTCCGGCAGCCCGGCGACGAGCCGCTCCAGACGCGATCGCAAGATCACCAGCTCGCCCACAAGGTCAACGAGCGTGTCCAGATGCCCGATAGCCACGCGAACCGTCTGCGTCTGAGACAGCTTCGGCAAGTCGCGCCTGCGCGCATTGGTGGACTGTCCGCTTGGAGCCGGCGGTGCCGGCGCACTGGGCTCGACGTCGAGCGGTTCGATGACCACCTCGACGACTTCGTTGACATGAGTGGCCGCTTCGCGCACCTCAGGCTCGCTCGAAACTGTCTCGAGAACGATCTGGAAACTGCGACCGAACTTCTCGTCCTCGATGTCTTGTGCTGATGGCCGGGTCTCGACGACCCGACCCATGTGGGCGAGCCGCTTGATCACCATGTACGCGCGGACGGCCTTGAGAACGCAGGATTCGTCGAGCCTGACGGTCACGATCAGTGTCCCTGCTCCCGCGACGGCCTCCACGGCACCCTCGGCACCCGCCTGGGCACCACGCACATCCGAGGGTTTATCGGCAGGCGCAACGGCATCCGACACGACGCCATCGAGAGCTTGAATCATCTCAGACGGATCGAGACGACCCGCGCCCGCCGACTCGTCATCGATCATCTCTTTCACGAGGTCCACGGCCGCGAGCATGAGGTTCACGACATCGGATGTGATCACGACTTCGCCTTTGCGAACGCGATCCATCAGGCTTTCCATTCGATGGGTCAGGTTTGCGGTCTTCTCATAGCCCATCGCGGCCGACATCCCCTTCAGGGAATGGGCCCCGCGAAAGACGGTCTCGACGGGTCCAAGGTCGTGAGGAGCCGACTCGAGCGCAAGCAGGCCGTCCACGATCTGCAGCATGTAGTCCGCGCTCTCGGCTAAGAAGACGTCGCGGTACTGGTCCATATCGCTCACTCGGCAGCCCTCCGATCGGCTCTGGACCTGATCGCCCGCCGAATCTCCGCGGCGATGAGCCCCACCGGAACCACCCGCGTAGCCGCACCGGCATTGATGGCGGCTCTTGGCATACCCCAGACCACACTGGTCTGTTCGTCCTGGACCACGATGTCGCCCCCGGCGAGCTTGATGGCCTTGGCACCTTCGGCGCCGTCCGCTCCCATCCCGGTGAGCACGACTCCGACGGAGCGGTTACCGAACGTGCGCGCGACGCTCTTGAGTGTGACGTCACCGGCGGGGCGCACCCCGTGGATCGGTTCGTCGTCGATGAGCCGGACACAACGATTCGTTCCGTTCTGCTCGATCACCATGTGGCTACCGTACGGGGCAAGGAGCGCTCTGGCCGGCTCAAGGGAGTCACCATCGGCCGCCTCGACGACTTCGATCTCCCCTGCCTGCGACAGTCGGCGCGCGAGCGAGGTCGCGAATCCGGCCGGCAGATGCTGGACTACGAGGTAGCTCGCGGGAAGCGACGCCGCCAGGCCCGCGAACACGCGCTCAAGGGCGGGAGGGCCGCCAGTCGAGGCAGCGATGGCGACACACGCCGCTATCCGCGACTGGGGCGCGTTCGAGTAGTCAGCGCCGGGCCTTCCCGCCGGTTCGGCGGCGTCATGCAGTGAGGCGGCTATTCGCTCCGGGAGTACCCGGTGAGCCGTCTTTATGACTTTGAGCAAGCGCTCTGACAGCTCGGTGATAGAACTCGCGACACCGGTCGAGGGTTTCGCGATGAAGTCGATCGCGCCCTTGGCCAGAGCGCGATACGTAGTGTCCGGATCGTCGAGCGATGACAGCACCACGACGCGTGCATCGGTGTGCTTCCGAATGTGCGGCAGCGCTTCGAGCCCGCTGAGCTCAGGCATCTCGATGTCCAGGGTGACCACGTCCGGCCTCAGCTCGCGTGCGCGCTCGATGGCCTCAACGCCGGTCTTCGCGGTGCCGACGATCTCGACGCGTGGATCCATAGCCAGCGCACGGGTCAGCATCTGACGAATCAACGCCGAGTCGTCGACCACGAGCACCCGGATGATTCTGGACAACGTCCCCGCCGCCTCAGGAAGGGGCGCTGTCGAGGCACTTCTTGACGGTCTCAAGCACCTTTGTCGGTTGGAACGGCTTGACGAGGAAGTCGATCGCACCGGCCTCAAGGGCCTCGACGATCATCTTCTGCTGGCCCATGGCGCTCACCATCAGCACGCGGGCGCTCGGATCGGATCCACGGATCTCACGAAGTGCCGTGATGCCGTCAACTTCGGGCATGGTGATGTCCATCGTGACGAGGTCGGGTTGGACCTCGCGGTACTTCTCAATGGCGTCACGTCCGTTCACGGCCTCATGGATCTCATACCCTTCCTTGATCAGGATGTCGCGGATCATCATGCGCATGAACGCCGCATCATCGACAACGAGAATCGACTTAGGCATCGGCCTCTCCGATCTTCTCGTCCTCGAGTGCGACCGCGCCCGCATACTCAGATCGCGGTACGGCATGATCCAGATCAAGCAGTATGGTGAGCGCGCCGCCGCGCTCGACGACGCCTGAGAAGGCGCGGGCCGTCTCAGGAGCCAAGACTCCCTCAGGCACCGGTCGCACCAGACTCCCGTCGATACTCGCCACCTCGCTTGCCGCATCAACCGCAATGCCTACGGGTCCGGCGGCCCCCTCCGTGACGACGATACGTGACGTCGGGCCTGGCTCGAAAGCGACCCCGCGAAAGCGCATGCGAAGATCCACCACGGGAATCACCCGGCCGCGCAGATTGACCACACCGAGAACCGCCACAGGGGACCGGGGGACCGGCGTGGCTTCCTCATAGCGGATGATGCCGCTGACCGAGGTCACCGGCAGCCCGTACTCCTCTTCACCCAGCCGGAAGATGACGTAGCCGGCCCCACTCACTTCGGACACGCGACCTCCCTATTCCACTCGGAAGCGACGAACCGTCTCGTCGAGCCTGTGCGCCATGTCGGAGAGGTCCTGCGCCGACGCTGTGACCTCCTCCATACACGCGGTCTGTTCTTCGGCGGCCGCTGCTGTCTCTTCCGCAGACGCCGCATTCTGTTCGACGACCGCAGCTATCTCGTGCATCGCGCGATCGACCTCGCTGGTGCGCTTCGACTGCTCGGACATCTGCTGGGCGATCTGCTCTGAGATGCTATTGGTGCGCTCCACGGCCTCGGTGATGAGGCGCAGCGCACTGCTCGACTTGCTGACGACGTCGCTGCCCATCTCGACTTCTCGTGATCCGATCTCCATATAGCGAACGGCCTTGGCGGTCTCAGCCTGGACTTCCTTGATGAGCTCGCCGATCTGTTCCGCCGCCCGCCCGGAGCCCTCAGCCAGCTTGCGGACCTCCTCGGCGACCACTGAGAACCCGCGCCCCGACTCACCGGCGCGCGCCGCTTCGATCGCTGCGTTGAGCGAGAGCAGGTTGGTCTGGTCGGCGATGCTCGTGATCACGTCGACGATGCCGCCGATCTTGTCGCTCCGCTTGCCGAGCACGTCGATGGACTCCGCGAGCGTCTCGATGGCCTGCTGGACCTCATTGATCTTGAGAATCGCCTCGCTGGCCGCCTCCTCGCCCCGACGCGCGATGCTCGCAGCCTCGTCCGAGGTCCGCGCCGCATCGACGGCCTGCGTGGCTACGCGCTCGGTGGTGCTCGAGATGATCTCCATGGAGCGCGAGGTCTCATCGACCTTGCGAGACTGCAGTTCGGCACCGTGCGCAATCTGCTGGACCGACGACGAGATCTCGATGGTTGAGGAGTTGATCTCCTGTGACGAGGCCGATAGCTGAGAGGCTGCTGCGGAGACGGACTCCGCAGAACGCCGCACCTGCGCGGCGATATCCCCGAGTGAGGCGATCAAGCCGTTGCACTCCGTGGCCAAGACTCCGATCTCGTCGTCGCGCATGACCTCGGCCCGGACCGTCATGTCCCCATTGCCGGCCGCCTCCATCACTCCGCCGACGTCGCGCAAGGGTCGCAGTACCCTGTCCTTGAACTGCCAACGCCACAGGAGCGTTCCCGGGATTCCCGCGATGAGCATGGCGAAGGCACCGAGCGCCATCACCGGCAGCATGTCGCTCGGTGTCAACTCGAGGTACCACCACGCGAAAACCGCCGTGACAAGCAGGCCGACTGCGACCGCGGGGCCGATAGTCAGCCATGTCAGCACGGTGAACCAGAACGACAACCCTCGCCGCACCTCACTGCGCCTGTGCTCGGTCAATCCCCTCACTCCCCTTCCGAAGACGGCAACGACGCCGCCTTCACGCCCGAGTAGGCCTGCGATAGATCCGTTCGCGCCCGACAACAGCCTCGAATCGCGCCGCCGCCGCCGGGGCCAACTTCTCGCTCCTACCCAAGACCAAGTATCCACCGCGCGTCAACGAGCACCAGAAGTTCTCAAGCACCCGCTCTTGCTGCTCCCGGTCAAAGTAGATGAACACGTTCCTGCACATCACCAGATCAATGACGCGAAAGGGAGCCGGCTCGAAGAGGCTCTGTTCCCGAAACCTGACGAGGCGCTTGACCTCCGGTGCGATTTCAAACCGCTTCGCGTCCAGCTTACGCATGAATCGTACCTGATAGGCGGGCGGAATGTGACGGAGTCTTTCATTATCGTAGATGCCGCGCTCTGCGACCGCCAAGACGTCTGGGTCGAGGTCGGTCGCGGTCACCGACACGATGAAGTCGGATGCATGCTCACCAAGCAGGTCGAGAAGGAGCATGGCGATGGAGTACGGCTCCTCCCCGGTCGAGCACCCCGCCGACCATACGCGCAGCGTCCGGCTCCTGCCGTGACGCTTCTGCTCGATCAGCTGCTTGAGCACGGGGCGCAGCATGTCCCACACGACCTTGTCCCGAAAGAAGTCGGTGACGTTGATCGTGATCGTTCCCATGAGCTCGTCGTACTCAGCCGGGTTCGAATCGAGCAGGTCTGCGTACTGTCGGTACGAGTGAAGACCGACCACTCTCAGGCGAGCGGCGACGCGGCGCTCCAGATAGGAACGCCGATAGTTGCCCAGATCGATGCCGCGCGCCGCGCCGATCTTGCCGATGAGTTTGTCGATGCTACCTCGGTAGGCCTGCTCGGACCTAGGTTCTGCCAAGCGGTGTACCCCCATGAATCGCACAAAATGGCAGTCGGCAGATGACTTGCTTCCCGATGCGTCTATAATAGTAGCCGTTAGGTCCCACTAGCGCCTTTCGAGAAAGAATCCTCACGCCATGAAAGCCCCCAGCACGTCACAACGCGTTCTCATAGTGTTGCTTGCGGCGAGTCTGCTCGCGCTCTCGGCGACGATGGCCTGGGCCACCGTCAACGACTACAGCTCCCGCGGCTACGTGCCAAGCGGCGTGAGTGTGGCCGGCACCGATCTGTCCGGGCTGTCCGAGGCGCAGGCCCGCGACGCCATCGAGAAGGCCGTCGTCGCGCCTTTGCTGCGGCCGGTAGCCGTCGAGGGCGATGGCCGCACCTTCTACTTCGACCCGCGCGGTACGGTGAGCGTCGATGTGGACGCGATGATCGCCGAGGCTTACGCGCCCCGGCGCACGGCTTCCTACCTGGCGCGACTCGGACACGACGTGATCGGTACGCCGTTCACGAAGGACGTCGAGCCGACCTACACCGTCGACGAAGCGGCGATCTCAACGTGGCTCGCAGGTGTGGCCGACAGCGTAGATCGGCCTTCCATCGACGCTTCTCTCACCGTTGTCGGTAGCACGGTCAAGATCACCAAGTCCCGAACCGGCCGGTCAGTGGACGGGACCGCGGCCGTCGATGCGCTTTCGGCGGCGTTCGCAACCGACAAGGCGCTCGCGGACGGAGCGCGTGCCGTCGAACTTCCCGTGAAGACGCTCAAGCCCAAGGTGACTGAGAAGTCCATGGGCAAGACGATCGTGGTGGACCTCTCGGAGAGGAGCATTCGCCTGTACAACGGGGTCAAGATCGAGAAGAAGTACTCGTGCGCAATCGGCACGCCCGGCTACCCCACCCCGCAGGGGCAGTTCGAGATCGTCCTCAAGCGATTCATGCCGACGTGGTCGAACCCGGCACCCAACGGCTGGGGCAAGGACATGCCGGCCTACATCGGGCCAGGCCCGAGCAACCCGCTCGGAACGCGCGCGCTCAACATCAACGCCGCGGGAATCCGCTTCCATGGAACGACCAAGCGCTACTCGATCGGCTCGGCTGCAAGCCACGGCTGCATGCGGATGCTTCGTGAAGACATCGAGGACTTCTACGAGCGCGTCGAGGTCGGGACCCCGGTCCACATCGTCCCGTAGCGCGGCGGTCAAACGCTCCTAGGGAAGCTGCTTGATAGCGTCGAGAATCGACGACTTCAGGTCCTGGGGATCCGTGCCCGCCTTAGCGGCCATCTCCAGTACGACGAATACGGAACCCTCGGTGAAGCCGGCAGAGAGAAACGTCCTGCCGTCATTCCCCGACACGACATCATGGCCGTTGAGCTTCTGGGTCGCAGCGTCCTGAGAGTAACCCGTCATCTGGGCGTCAAGCGCCCGCTTCGCCTCCGCTGGCGTTCGGAACTGCTCGGCGACGATCACGAGTGACGCCGCATCCGACGAGCCCGACGGCGCGTACTGGCGAGCAATCGAGAACCCATCGATCGATGGCGATCGCGCGGTGAACCCGTCGAGCTCGTCCGGCGTGTACTTCTTGAGCGAGCCCACAGGCCCCGAGGTGTCGCCCTCTCCCGGCTTAGGCGTCACCGTAGCCGGCACTGAGGGCTCCGGGGAGCCCTCGCCCGTGTCAGGCTTGGGCTTCTCGCCCTTGGCGATAGCCTGGAGTTGCGTCGCCGTCTGCCTGAACCCGGCGTCCTCGGCCGAAACGGCCTCGAGCTTGGCTTGCGCGGTCTTCACATCACCGGCCGCCAGTGCGGTCTGCGCCTCGGCATAGAGCTCCTCCAACGCCACATGACGGTCGCAGACGCGCTTCTCGGTCCGCACGCGGTACGCAGCAGCGGTCTTCGCCGGCACCTCGACGGACGTGACCTCGGAGTTGTCCACGTGACCGTACGGGCACTCGACTCGTACGCCCGTCTGAACTTCGACCGTGCGCTGGCAGCCCGACAGCCCTCCCACGGCAAGAACGAGAGCGGCCAGTAGCGCCGCGGTCCACACAGAGCGCCTCATGGTGTTCCTTCCGACATGACCGCATCGGGTCTGCTGCGCGCGGCTAGGGTGATCGCCACGATGGCCACCGCAACCGACACGACGATTGATGCCACTCTCACCGGGTCGAGAACGGCGGCGAAGGTGATTCGAGCATACTCCGTGCCGAGCGTCTGCGACACGTCGGCCGGAATCCACTTAGTGGCGGTGCGCAGCGGCGTGTTCGCGATCATCGGATACACCAGGGGCGCGCAGACAGCAAGCGCTCCGGCGACGATAGCGCTGCGTCGCCGGCCTGCAGCCGCGTCCAGCAGTGCGGTCGTTGCCAGAGCAGCCACACCGATCGCAAGCCAACCCACTGCGACCTCGATGCCAGGCATGACCCATGCCGCCCGGTACTCCTCGCCGAACGCTCCGGCGACCACGACCGTGATGCCCGGCGTGACGGCGGATGCAGCCGCCAGGCCCAGCGTGGCGACTGCAGCTACTCGGACGGGCCAACTGCGAGCAAGAGCTCGCACGGGGGTCACCGTCGCAGGTGATTCCAGAGTGAGCCACTGCGCGGACACCGCCCCGACACTCAGCGCGATCCCCGCAAGCACCGGCTCCCATTGGATCGGGTCCGGACCGTACACACTGAGCGAACGCTCGAGAATCGAGAGTCCCGTGAGTGTTGCAGGCACCAGCAGGAGCGAACCGGATGCCCCGACGAGTCCCGTCGACGCAGCGAGATGGATCCAGCCGATCGCGAGCAGCGCTCCGAACACGCCCAATACCAGAAGGGCGCTCCACGTTCTGGGGAGCGCACCCATAGCACTCGGAGCTGCAGGAATGGCGGCGATCAGCGCCACGAACGCCGCCGCGACCGTCGCGAGCGCCGCGGTCTGGGTGGCCGTGAGCCGCCGCGATGCGCCCCAGAGCGCGTAAGCGCCGGCAGCGAAGATAACGCCCGCCACGAGCATGATCAGATGCTGCTCAGGGAAGCGTACGAAGGGAGAGAGCGAGCTTGGCCGCTCCCAGTTGGCCAGTATCACGAGGCCGCCAAACAGACCGAGAAGCGAGGCCGAGAAGCCGATAGAGCTGCGCGGCCGCGGCCGGACGGCGTAGACCGCCACGCATGCGATGAGCGCCCAAGCTGATGTCGTGAAAAGCAGAACCTCGGTACCGGGGGGGGCGTCGCTCGCGCGCTGTGACAGCACCAGCAGTGGAGCAACGGCGAAGGCGGCGGCTCCGCCTGCGAGCGCGGCGTACACGTCAGCGCCACCTCGGCGCAAGAGCGCGAATGTGCGCCGCACCCCCGCTAGCGCCAGCGCGAACGCGAGCGCCCCTACGCATGCAGCCAGCACGAGAAACGCGTCCGGCAGCTCTTCCATCAGCACCGTTGAGGACACGAACCAGCCAGAAGCGCCGACAAGCGCGACCAGAAGGAGGCCGATGTCCCGGAGCCTGCTTTGGATCACACCGCTCCCTTCGCGTCCACCCGATAAGGAAGGGCCGGGGTTCTTGCTCCCCGGCCCTTCCGACAGTACCTGAAACACCTGCAACGAGCGAGACTGCTACTTGCTGTGGCAGCCCTGGCACACGCCGCGGTTGTTGACGCGGAGCAGCGCGGAAGCCTCGTTACCCACGTACGGGTTCGTCGGGAATCCGGTCTCGTCAACGACGGAATTCATGCCGGCCTCAGACGCGAACCCGGTCATGGTCGCCTTCGTGCCGTGGGCACGGTGGCACGTCAAGCACTCGATCCAGTCCGAGGCCTCCGGGGCCTGGGCCGCTCCACGCTCATCGAAATCGTGAGCGAGGGGAAGCGTCGGCTCGAGACTCGGGATCGCACCCAACAGCATGTCGCGGTCGGGGCCCTGGTAGTTGTCGAGCTCGACGTTCATCGGGTGACGGTGGCGCACCATCAGGTTCGAAGGCGTACCGCCGACCCACTCGCCTGCCGCATAGGTCGTCGAGAAGGACGCGGCGACCGTGGCTCCACGGCTCGGGGTGTTCGGATCTGCGTTGTCGTACGCGCTGTACTGCGTATGACATCCGGAGCACCAACCGCTCATGCCCTTGCTCTCGTTGATGCCGAGGGCGCCGTTGCCAGCGTCCATGTCCGGCTGATCGTAGCCCTTGGCGTACTTGGCCGTGGTGTAGTTCGGCTGATAGTTCGGGTACTCGGTGCTGAGCCTGAATCCGCCCTCAGGGAAGCCGGTCTCGACGGACGAGACGAAGCCGTTCGGGTCGGGATCAAGAGGCGTACCGCCGGGGCCGTAACCACCCACGTTGACCGAGTAGTCGCCGACTGCGAGCGAGCCCTTCAGGATGCGATAGTTCGCGCTGCCGTGAGGATCGTGGCAGGCGCCGCATCCCATCTGGACCTCGGGGCCGGTGCCTAGGTCGTACGAGTCCACGTCCATGCCCGTGATGCCGCCGCCGAAGGCGCCCCACGAACCAGCGGACATGTGGGTCGAAGACCACGTGCCGTCTTCAAAGCCGGGGCGACCGAAGCCGCCACCGTTGAGGTCGCCACCGGGCTCGCCGTACAGCGTGCCCTCGTAGACGCCGTCCTCTACGTTGGTATCTGCACCCGGAGCGTCAGCGCCGTGGCAGACGTAGCAGAACTCCCACACTTCGGTGGTGCCGCCGATGAGCAGTGCACTCTGGTCGTTGCCCAGATTATCGGTCCACGTGACCGAGCTGTACGACGTGTGTGCACGGTGACAGCCGGCGCATGCGTCGGTGTCAGTGGCGTAGTTGCCGTGGATGGCGAAGTTCGCCATCGCGGTGGCCGGAAGCACGATTGCCACGAAGGCAGCGCTCGCGATGAGGATTGATAGCCTTCTCATCACTTCACACCCCCTTCGATCATCGATGCTTCTTCTTCGTTGCTGGTTCGGCGCGCAGAGATCGCGGCCAGTCCGCCGATGACGATCGTCGGCAGGAGCAACTTGGAGCCGCTCAGCAGGCTCGACGCCATCGGGGCTACGTGATCCTCGATGAACGGGTCGGCCTTCGGCGGGGTGAAGCGGTTGCTACGGCTGGCCCAGTAGATGGAACCGGAACCCGCCCATCCGCGCCAACCGGTGGCGGGATTGTAGTAGCCGTTGGCAGCGGTGTTGAGGTACTCGAGGATGTTCTCCCGCGTGTCCCACATCATCGCCTTTGCCGGGCAGCTACTGACGCAGGCCGGCTCATGCTTCTTCTCCGGCACATCGCCGATTTCAGCAGACGTAGCACGGGTCGGAAGGCCGAGGAGCGGATCGCCGCCGACAGCGGTGATCTGCGCGTCGGAACCGGCGCGACCATTGCACAGCGTGCACTTGTTCATCTTGACGACGTCCGGAGTAGCCTGATAGGCGAAGCCGGTCTTCGGATAACCGCCGCGCTGACAAGAAACCTCGCACGGGTACGGTGCGCCGAGCCCAGCGTTCGGGTTGCAGGCATCCGGATCGCACTTGGTGTTGTCGACGCTCACAGCGCCGTTCTCCTGCTTGACGATCGCGCTGAAGGGGCACGACCCCGCACAGGGCGGATCAGGACAGTGCCAACACGTGAAGCGGACGAACGGACCCATGTCGCCACGACGGTTGGACTTGATCGCCAGGCGCTGATTGGCCTTGACGACCGCACGGAACGGCTTAACGTCCTCGATGTCCTCGGGGAGCTTCGTTTCCCATACGCGCTTGCAGGCGACGACGCAGCCGTTGCAGCGCATGCACTTGTCGACTTCTTGAAGGATTGCCATCACAGTCATCGGTCACACCTCCTTTACAGCTTCTCGATCTTGCACAGACAGGCCTTGTACTCAGGGATGTAGGTATTCGCATCACCCGCATCGATACAGAGGTCGTTCGCTCGGGAGCCGGCCGAAAGGCCACGGTCACCCCAGTGCCACGGAATCGCGACGACGCCCCGGCCAACACGCTGGTTGGCCTGCAGGCCGCCACCCACGCGTGCGCGGAAGCCCTTCGCGAATCCGGCAGCGCCCACGGTGCGTCCTTCCTGGTTGCTCGTCGAGTTCGAACGGGCGGTGGTGACGTTCACCATGTCGCCGTCGTTGATGCCGTACAGCAGCGCGTCCGCCGAGTTGATCTCGACCCACGGCTCGGGCTCCTGCTCGACATTCCACCAGTTGTTGCGCGTGATCGGACCGCCCTGGAAGTGCTCGACGCACCGGATGGTGGTGAGCACCAGCGGGAAGCTCGCGACCGCACCCTTCGCGGTGCCGCTCATCAGCAGGTTCTCATAGGTGTTCGCCGTGCCAGTGCCCAGAGCGCCCGTGGCAGACGCGTTCTTGCCCCACGTTGCCACCAGGTCCTCGCGAGGACTCTCGTACGGTTCGGTATGCCCGGGGAAGCGACGTGAGCTCTCCGCGCCGCCCGGTCCCTGCTTGTGTATCGCCGGCACGAGGTTGTCGTCGCCACGAGGGGTGTCCGACAGCATGTGATACGTGCGATACCAGCGAGAGTAGTTGAGCAGGGCGGGTGCGGAGCCGGCAACCGCATTGAACATCCTGGACTGCGACTCAGCACTCATGAACCAGTCGTTGATGTCGCCAGGGATCTCGCCCTGGTTGTACAGTACGCGGCGGTTGACGAGCCACGAGTAGCCCCAGCCGGGGAACGCGAACGTGCCGTTGCCGTCCCAGCGGCTGCGGGACTTGGCGCGGTTCGAGACAGCCCAGTCGGACTGGCCGGCATGCTTGTTCGTGGTCTTGCCAGTCGAATAACCGTTCGTGTAGATCCAGATGCACCCGGTTCCCGGAGTACCTGCGCCACCGGTTGCACGGCTCATCTGCTGGTACATGTACTCCGCAACGGCCTCCGAACCGGTCAGCGTTTTGCCGGTGTCGATCCCGGGCGCGGCGTCGACGGTCGTGCCCAGCGGGGCCACGTAGTCACCGACGAGCGAGACAGCATTGAAGTCACTCGCGCCGTCCCAGCCGTACTGGCGGCCGAACAGGTTGTCGTAGACGGAACCCGTGTAGGTGAACCCGTACGCACCGGTGTCCCAAACGGCCTTGATGTGCGAGAACGCGCTGCCTCCGACCACATTGACGTCGAGCGCCTTGGCGAGCATCAGCAGCAGGTGCGTGTCGTCCTTGCTGGCTCCCCTGGGAAGGGTCGACTGATAGCGCCACTGCAGCACGCGACCGGAGTTGGCCGACGAGCCTGCCTTCTCCACATGTGAGCACGAGGGCAGCAGGAAGGTCACACCGGCGGGCTTACGGTCCACGCCCGCGGTCTCGGTCTCGAAGAGATCCGTGACAACAAGCAGATCGAGATTGTAGAAGCCTTCCCGGATCTTGCTCTGGTTGGGCTCGGTGACCGCGGGGTTCTGTCCCCAGACGACGGCCGCCTTCGTGTCACCACTCGCCATCTTGCGGAACATGAGGACGTGGTTGTCGCCGTTGCCCTTCGGCCACAGCGAGTACGCCGCATCGATCTTGGTGCGATCGCCATCGGCTATGTGGGGAGTGGTGCCGTCAGCCGTGGGACCGAACCAAAAACGCGTCATGTTCAGGAAGCCGGCCTGCTGCAACGCGCCACGCGCGGTGTAGTAGGCATCGTCGTACGAACCGTTCATGTCCGTGCGAGTACCGGTACCGGACAACGGCAAACCCCACAGGTTGTCCATGTACTTACCGAACGCGTTGGTGGTCGTGTCCGGAATCGCCGTCACCTGCGTCGACGGATTGCCCGAGTACGCAGGAATCAGGTGATAGAGAACGCCCATGTCGGTCGAGCCTTGGACGTTGTGGATACCACGCAGGGCATTGATGCCGCCTCCGGCACGACCCAGGTTGCCCATGAGCGTCTGCAGGACGGCGAACGACTTGACGTTCTGGCCTCCGCACGTGTGCTGCGTCAAGCCCATCGCATAGAGCATGGTCGTGGCACGATACGAGGCGTTACGGGGATCCTCACCCGCAGTGCCGACGCCGGTCGGGCCGTTACCGGGCCAGTTGCCGTCGGGGTCAGGTGTCGCGCCGCTCGAGCAGCGGCTGTTGGCGATGTAGGCATCAGCCACGAACCGTACGTCAGCCGTAGTGCAGCCGCAGATGTCGGCGACGGTGGCCTGCGTGTACGGATCGACGTGAGCCTTGAGGCGGTTGTACACCGTGTTGGGATCACCGAGCACGGTGGCTGCCTTCTTCGGGAAGCCGTAGATGATCTGTGCGGGAGTCTCGCCGCCGACCAGCGCAGCGCCCGTGAGGCCCACATCCTCGCGATCGTAGTCATTGCCGTCGCCACGGATGATGAAGCGCGCATCCGTGTACTTCGAACCGCCGTCAACCGCACCAGAGATCGGTGCACCGAAGCCGCTGCCGCCGGTCGACTTGTTGGGGAAGAAGGACTGGCGCGACCACGCGGGAATCGTCGCTGCAGCAGGATTCGCGCCCTGGTTCAGGAACGCGTAGAACTTATCGCGAACCGGATCCCCTGCTAGGCGTGTCTCCATCTCAGCGATGATTGCGCGGATGACACCATTGACGAAGGCGATGTCAGTGCCAGGGCGAATACGGACGTAACGATCGCCCGGTCGGTTCGGATCGACCTGAAGCGCGGTGCGCGTCTTCCGGGGGTCGACAACGATGAGATCGGCCGGCTTCTTGTTCGACCGAGGATCAGTGGAGGCGAAGTAGTCCTTCGGGAAGCGCGCCCTGTTGATGTGCGCGATGCACGCAGGGTGGTTCTCAACCGGATTCGCGCCCATGACCATGACGAGTGTCGTGTTGCCGATGTCGGCCCAGTTGTTCGTCATTGCACCACGTCCGAATGCGGCGGCCAGACCGGCCACCGTGGACGAGTGTCATATACGGGCCTGATGCTCGACGTTGCTCGAGCCGAACGTCGCGATCAGCTTGCGGTAGAGGTAGTTCTGCTCGTTGTTCATATGCGACGAGCCGAAGAACGCGACGTTCTTCTGGTTGTATGTCGTAGTGCTCAGCGCACCGCGAGCCGCCACAAGTCCTTCAGCGATGTCCTCCATCGCCTCTGCGAGCGGGACTGCGGTCCAGGGGTCGTTGCCCGCGCGCTTGTAGGCCACGTCGCTGCCGGTCGCCTTGAAGACGTTGTTGACCGGGTGATCGGTGCTGCCGGTCATCTCCTGGAGCTCAGCACCGGTCCATGCGCCGATGCGGCGCGGGTTGTTCACGAGCTGGAGCGTGCCTGCGCCCTTGGAGCACAGTCCGCCGGAGTTCCAGGGGGACTGGAAGTCGCCGTAGATGTCGACGACCTTGCCTGAGGCGTTCTCCTTGACGACCCGCTGACCGCAGCTGGCGGAGCAGTACGGGCAGGTGGTGAAGGTGACCGTGTGTAGGGGACTCGACTCGTACGCCGCCGCCTTGGCGGGATCGTACATGAACTCGAGTCCACAACCGGCCACCGCGGTGGCAGCAGCGGTCGTCTTGAGGAAATCACGTCTCGTGATCCCCGACGCCGGCTGCCCGGTGTCTCTAGTTGCCATACCTCGTTCCTTCCTGATCGAGGTTTTCGGACAGAAACTTCGCGCTCCCACCCCTCACCGGGGTCATGACGAACGAATCGAAGTGCTTCTCCTTCCACGCCGGGACTTCGTTCGAACGAGAGCAGACAACGAAAAGACCGGCACACAGCCCGAAATCGTTCGGAGGCAATGTACCGGTCAGGTAACCCATATGCGTAACGCCTCCCTTACCCTTGGAACGACGCAGAAACGACGGAATCCTCACGCATGAGGCCGTCGCACTGCGATCTCCTTTCCAAGGAGGGAGGCGCCACCGTTTCCCGTGACACCCTAGGCGGCTCGGCGACCGTGGCACCGCGGGCGGTGCGTTAGGTCAGAGGAGCTCGGAGATCTCGATGTTTCGCGTTCATATCAATCGCGGGCGGTTCCACGTTGCCGGACTAGAACCTCCTTGTAACAAGCGTTACAAGTCCCACACAAACACCATACTCCCCTGCGTATGCGAGGTCAACCACCAGTTCGTTAAGGCTGTCACTTGTCATGGATGCCCAAGTAGATCTGGAGGAACTCCTCGGCGTCGACGGTGCGTACGTCAGCCACCGCGGCAAGTCGGCGGAGCTCGATGTCTTGGGTCGCAAGTGCCTTGGCGCGCTCGGCCATCGTGAAGAGCATCGCCTCGCGCTCGTTCAGCTGGTACTTGTCCGCCATCGCCCGGGCGTCAGGCTCCGAGTAGTCCTCAAACGACAGAAGCTGCTCGAGATCGACGTCTTGAACGACCCGACCTGCATAGAGATGCCGATCCGCCACCGGCGCGACCAGACGCAGTCGGCGCTTTTCAGAGGCATGCGCAATCTCCTCCATGTCGATGAGCGTCTCCATGAACTCCGGTGTCACGACAACGCGGCGCTTGCGCAGCAGGAGCAACGGCAGAAGCAGCAGCGGGGCCAAGCACGCAAGCCAGCCCCACGGCGACTTGGGCACCACGATGGCCGGTGGCTCAAGCGTCGGCCATCCCCAGACCTGCACCTGGTCGTTCTCTCGATCGGAGACGAAGATCTTGCCCTTGGGGTCAAGCGCGATGTAGTTGGGGTAGTTGAACTGCCCGATACCGAGGCCTCGCCCGCCGAACTGCGTGATCAGCGCGCCTTCAAGGTCGTAGACATCGATCGCATGCGCGATTGCATCAACCACGTAAAAGCGCTCCACGGCATCGATGATGATCCCGCGCGGCACGCCTGATGTGTCGACGAACCGCTTGAACGCGCCAGCGGAGTCGAACACCTGAACGCGACGGTTGTTGCCATCAGCGATGTAGACGCTTCCGTCCTTGGCGATGGCCACACCGGTCGGGAAGAAGAATGAGCCCGGCTCTTCCTCTGGGGCGTTGGCCTGGAAGGTGCGTCCGAAGGTGGCCGTGCGGCTGCCCTCCGCTGTGAAGTAGTGCACGCGATGTTTCTCGGTGTTGCCCACGTCCGTGACCACGAAGCCACCGTCAGCGGCGAAACCGACGGCCAACGGCGACCAATCGAGCTCCTCGCCCACTGGCTCAAAGGTGCGCAGGTGCTCGCCCTCCAGATCGAAGATCTCGATGCTGCGCAGCCGCCTGTCGGTGACCCAGACTTCTTCGCCCTGGATGGTGATCTGGACGGGATTCTGAAGCTCCTCACCGTCGCTGATCTCCTTGAAAGCAAAGAGATAGCGGCCGGCGTTGGTGAAAACACTCACGCGGCGTTTGCCGAAGTCGACGACGTAGACCCGGCCATCGGGGCCGACACCGACGCCAAGGGGGATCTGCAGCTCGTTCTTGCCGGTGCCGGTGATCGAGTACAGGTAGCGCGGCGGCTCGGTAACCTCCGGCGCCTCGATGCCCACCAGCGGAAGGCGGCGATTCTGGAAGTAGTAGTAGGTGCTGTAGGCGAGCAGGGCGAGCAGAACCAGCAGCAGTCCCAGCAGCCACCAGCGGCGGCGTCGCTCTTTTCTCGTGAGCTTGCGCGGGCCGGACTCGTCGCGCCTGGCCTGCTCCACGTCGAGCGGGCTGCCATGCACCGGATCCGGTATCTGGGGCACGTTGCCCATCGGGTCCTTAGGATCCATCGCCCACTCGCTCCAAGCCGGCCTTCGCCGCATCGTTGGCCGCATCCAGCGTGAGCACCTTGCGGTACGCATCGCGCGCTCGGTTCTCGTTGCCGGCTTCCGCGTACAGGTCACCAAGCACCAGGAACGCCGGAACCGACTTCGGATCCATCGCGACTGCTACTCGCGCCTCGATGAGCGCCTGCCCCGGGTCGGAGGCGGCAAGCTTGCGAGCCGCCGCCACGCGCTCCTCGACGGTCCCCATGTCATTGAGGGCGTCCATCGGGAAATCCACGCCCGGTGCCGAATCCGCCGACGTGCGGAAGTGCTCGGCCGCCGACGCTTCATCCCCGTCTGCGAGGAGGAGCCTACCGTAGTCGTAGTTGGCCTCCGGATGCTTCGGATCGAACAGCAGCGTGTTGCCGAGGGCCTCACGGTACGCGGAGCCAAGACCCATCTCGCGCAAAGAGACCGCGAGCAGATAGTGCGTCGTGGACGAGTCGCGCTTGATGCGCAATGCGGCTTTGAAGTAGCTTGACGCCTCCTCGTACTCCTTCTGCTCGAGCAGGGCGGTGCCTAGGTAGAAGTACGACTGCTCAAGTGCCTGCGAGCCCGCCGCGCCCGGCTGCTTGGCGAACAGCTCCGACGCCCGACGGAAGTAGCCCTCGGCCGTCGCGAAATCACCCTCGCGCAGCGCCAACGTGCCCAGACCGGCTAGCGCAGGCGCGTAGTCCTTGCTTGCCTTGAGAATGGTCTCGTACTGGTCCACGGCCTCGTTGCGACGCCCAGCGAGCATGTAGGCCTGCGCCAACCGCATGCGCATGGGCAGGTTGTCGGGGTTCTGGCGAACCGAAGCCACGAGGTCCTCGATGCCACGCGAGACGGGCGAAGACCCCACGACCTGGCGGCTGTTCTGCCACACGGTGTAGCCCAGATAGCCGCCGAGGATAGCAACTACCACGACGAGGGCGACGATGGCCGCGTCGAGCGGCCTGACACGCTTGAAGTCCAACACTCGATACTCCCTTGCGAGACGTCGGAGCCTGCCGGGGCTGTTCTTTCGACGCCATAGGGTCACTGGGCGAATCTACGGACGAACGCCGCGGGTGTCAAATGCCCGAGGATGTCATTTCCGGTCCCTCGTCAAGCACAAGCGACCAACCTGCCAACCTGCGACTAGAGATAGAGGTCGGTATGGCACCTGATGCACAACTCGCGCCCCGTCCACGGGGCGATCTCCCGGTTCTGGTAGTCCAGGTTTCCGTGACACCCGAAGCAGAGCCTCAACTCGTGCGTGGCCTCGGGCAGGCCCTCCTTCTTCTGACCGGTGCCGACGCTGCCGAATCCTATGTGGCAATCATCGCACCGGTAGTATCTTCCCTTCTTCTCTTTGACGTCGAAGTGGACCGCATGCTCGGCGAAGGATTTGTGCTTGATACCGGTGGCCGGCACCTGCTTCATCTCATCGTGGCACGGAGTGCAGTTCTTGCGTGTCAGCTCCGAGCGATCGACGCCCGTATGGTGACAGTCTTGGCACGAACTGCGGTCCGTGTGGCAGATGTTGCAGTCATCTTTGGGCACGCCCGGGTCAGGAGCATGCTCCTCGATCCATCCCAGCGGGTGCGGCATGACGGTCTTGTGGCAGCGTTTACAGCTGGCGTCGTCGTGGCACGAGCCGCAGGCACCCTTGCCGTCGAGGTAGAGCGGGCCGTGACCCGTCTGCCATTCTTTCTTCTTGTGGTCATCGGGGATGATCTGGTAGCCGGGGGCGTTGGGGCTCACGGCCTTGCCGCGGTGGCACCCCACGCAGAAGTCCGAGGGGTGGCACATGGCACAGTAGGCCGGGTCGGCGTCGGCGCGCTTGGCGTGGGTCTTCTTGATGAAGCCCATCGTATGGTTGGCCGGCATCAGGTCGAACTCCTTGGGGTGACACGCCTCG